>CAZXCQ010000193.1:0-12194 GCA_964639275.1 uncultured Desulfobacteraceae bacterium
GTCTGATGGCCGGGTGTTGTTACGGAACGCCGACCGACCTGAGATGGGGCATCGTCTTTACCCACCCCCATTCCCTGGCCCCCCGCAATGTGGCCCTCCACCCCACACAGATCTATTCGTCCATAAGCGGATTCATCATCTTTTTTATCCTCTTATGGATCTATTCAAAGAAGAAATTTGAAGGCCAGGTCCTCCTCTGGTTCTTGATCCTCCACAGCACGGCCCGGCTGGCCATTGAACAGGTCAGGGGGGACGACAGGGGAATGATTTTTGGGGACACCATGTCTCTCACCCAGCTGGTGACGACCCTCGTTCTTTTTGGTTCGGTCATCACCCTGTTTATCTTGAAATCCAGAAAGGCTGCAAAAGAAAAGGGCGGGAAGAGGTCTTGAAGTCGGCGCGCCCTGTTTGGGCCGGCCGGAGCGGGGAAGGTCGCATTTGTTATCGATTTCGCTGGGAAAGAAACCCGAATAGGGCAAAGACAAAGACCAGGAATCCAAAGCCAAAGTATACCCAGGGAAAATACTCTGCCCGCTTGACCCCGTATTCAAGCAGGTACTCCCGGTCAAATATGTAGGCCCAGTAGAGGGCAAAGATATAGTTTACCAGCAGCCCAAGTCTCGCCTTTCCAAAAAGGAGAAACAGCGTACTCAACACCAGGAGCAACCCGATCTGATAGACCGGGGCACAAAACGTCATCGTAAAAAGGAACTCCATTAACGTTCCCTCCCAGAGAAGATCCCATCCTGCCCTTCCCGCGGCTCCCCAAAGGAACGGTGCCCCTCTGCCTTACGTCCCTTTCACACACCCCGTTTGGGAAAAAGGACAGGTTCCCCGTTAGTATAAAGCAAATAGCATGCCATAAAAGAGATAACACCCGGAGATGGTGGCCTTGATCTGCCCCCCCAAGGGCCAAAAAACCATGTATGAGAACCAAAGGGTGCCTGGGTGGGCATAAAAAGGGAAAACTCCAGCAGCGCCCGCGTCTCCAGGAGGGTCGTGAGGAGGGGATTGGGGATGGGCCATGGTCGCCGAAAAAGGCGACAAAAATTGTAATCGGGGTACAGATCTTGTCAATCGTGGCCGGTTAACTATCCACCGCATACCGGTCACGACCCGGTCTGCTCTTCCACAGATAGAGGGCGATTCCGGTGGCCATGGCCGCGTTGAGGGATTCTACCCCCGGCGCCATGGGGATGGAAATGAGGGTCATCCCTTTTAAATGATCTGAAAGCCCGGGCCCCTCCAGACCCGGGACCAGACAGAATGAAGGGGGGAATCTGTAATCCGAGATATCCCGCCCCCTTGGGGAGAGCGCGATGATGGGAAGTCTGTATCTGATGATCCCGGCGAGCGATGGCCCTTCAAACAAAGCGATCCGCAAGAGGTTGCTGCCGGCAACCCGGAACGACTTTGGGTGGTAGGGGTGTGATGCCTCTTTTAAAAGCACGACCCTTGGCACCCCAAAGGCGGCAGCCGTCCGGATGATTGCCCCCACATTTGCGGGGTCCTGGAAAGGGATACATAATGTGCAACCGGGGGGGTCAAGGTCACCGGGTAATTCTGGAAGGGGTTTAAAACTGACGATCAGGATGGGGTGACGCGTGCCAAAGAGATCAATCTGTCTAAAGAGATCCGGGCTGAAGTGATAGTAACGAAGCGCTTTTTGTGCCTTGCCATAAGGAGGCTCCTGGCGGTCTGAAAAGATGATCCCCGCACACCGCTCGGGAAAATCCCTCAGGACCTCCCTGACCTGTCTTTGCCCCGAGAGCAGGCTCAGTCCGTGTCTCTTGATGCCCCTGGCCTTTGCCAGACTCAGAACGGTCTTGAAAAAGGGGTTGTCTTGGCTTGTGATCTCCTTTACTTCCATTCCTTTAACCATTCGGCCATCTCTTCGGCAGGCACCTCCCTGAGACCGTAGAAAAACAGAAAGAGATCGCGAAACCGCAGCAACAGGCCGCTGTCTTTTGCGGCCTCGGCCATCGACAGCCTGTCTTTTGGGTCATAGAAATCCTTGAGCCTCAGGAATAGATCGCGGGCAAAGGCGGGGCGGTCATGCCGAAGCCTCTCCCTCTGAGACAAGATATCGAGCAGGGCCAGGAGGGGCTTTAGATATGGCCCCAGCATCCTGTAGTTATAGTAATAGACCTCCCTTTCCGAGCCGTATTCCCTTGGAGCAAACCTTTCTATGATCTGGATCGCCTCATAGGTTGCATCCTTTTTGTCGATCCTTTTTTGCCTTCTTCTACCTGAAAAGATATCCAGTATCACAGGTCTTCTCCTTGTCCAGCCGCACCACCGCCCCACCCTTTACCCCGATGACTGTCCCTTTCTCATCTCCTGAGGGTGTGGCGTGTATGGCCGCTGATATAATTAATGATCTGGGTGAGAAAAAAGGCTGCACCGGCCACCAGGATGATTGTGGCACCCGATGTAAAATCGTAATTGTAGGAAAGCCAAAGCCCGACAAGTGTAAAGAGGGTACCCAGCAGGGAGGAGAGCACCATCATTTTTCCGAGGGAACCCGTGTATCTCTCTGCGATATAGGGGGGAATGGTCAATAGGGCGATAACCAGGATCAGGCCCACGACCCTGATGATCATTATGATGGAAAGGGCGGTCATACAGAGCAGGAGAAAGTAGAGAAATCTCACAGGGACTCTCACGACAAAGGCAAACTCCTCGTCATAGGACATGGCAAGAAACTCCCTGTAAAATGCCACGATGATCAGAAAGATCACGACGTCCAGGGCAACCATAAACCAGATATCTATCTTTGAGACAAAAAGGATGCTCCCAAAGAGATAGCTCATCGGGTCCACGTTGTAACCGGGGGAAAGATCAATAAAGATGATCCCCAGGGCCATGCCAACGGCCCAGAGTACCCCGATGATCGTATCGGCCCGGTGTTTGGATTTGAGGCTGACCGTCCCCATGATCAGGGATACGGCCAAGCAGAAAAGGGCTGCACCCAGGGCCGGCGAGAAACCCAGATAAAACGCCAGCCCGATACCCCCAAAGGCGGCATGCGCGATACCCCCCGAGAGAAAGACAATCCTGTTAGCCACAACAAGGGATCCGATGATTCCGCATGAAATACTGGCCAGGACTCCGGCAAGGAGGGCGTTTCTCATAAATTCAAGCTGTAAGGCATCCCACATTTCACCGCTCCTCGTGAACCGGCAGGACGCGATGAGGCAGCCCGTGCGCGACCAGATCCACCGGGCACTGGTAGGCCATATCGATCATCTCCTGGGTAATCTTTCCACCCTTATGGAATATCATTGTCCGGTTTACACACGCAACTGACTTGACGTGGTGAGATATCACCCCGATATCATGGGTAACCACCAGGATGGTCACCTCCTGGTTGAGCTCTTTCAAAAAATCAAATAGGTCTGTCTCAAATTCAGGGTCAACACTGGCCGTGGGCTCGTCAAGAAAGAGGATCTCCGGGTCGGTGGCCAGGGCCCTCGCAATAAAGACCCGTTGCCGCTGTCCACCCGAAATGCTCCCGATCGGGACATGGCGGTACTCCCACATGCCCACCCGCTTGAGTACCTCCTCGGCCTTTATGTGGTCTTTGCGGGAATGCCACCCCCAGATGCGCGGCTGGCACAACCTCCCCATCAGCACAATCTCCATGACCGAGATGGGAAAGTGGAGATCGAAATCGGTGTTCTGGGGCATATATCCCACCCGGTGTTTGGCCCTGTGAGGCGGCTCCCCCAGAACGGCAATCTCCCCCCCACGCGGTTTTAATATCCCCAGCAGGAGCTTCAGAAGGGTCGTCTTGCCGCCCCCGTTTGGCCCGAGGATCCCCAAGAAATCGCCCTGTTCCACCGAAAAGGTGACTTGATCGAGGATGCGGGTACCGTTGTATGAAAACCACAGGTCTCTTACATCGATGGCAGGGCCGACCATAACACCTCACCTTCCAAAAATCCTAATCCCTGACCGCCTCAAAAAACGCCAGGTTCTGGTTGAGCTTTGAGAGTCTCAAAGACAGGGTCCCGGCCTTATCCCTGACCTCGGCAACTATTTGAGGGGGGGCCTTTTGTAAGAAATTATCGTTCGAAAGTTTTTTATTTGTAATGTCTATGTCTTTTTTTATCTTATTAATCTCTTTTCTTAATCTTTTTCGTTCTTCCTCAAAGTCGAGGAGCCCCCTCAGGAGGACATGAACCGATATCTGACCCACCACGGCCGTTGCAGAGGCATCGGGTTTTGGGGCACCGGCCTCGATAGAGATGTCATCCACCTTTGCCAGGGTCTTGATATGATTCAGGTTACTCAAAAAGACGGCCGCGTTTGTCTCGTCGGGGGCATCGATAAGGATGCTGACCTTCTTGGAAGGGGAAATGTTCATCTCTCCACGGATATTGCGCACCCCGCTGATCACCCCCATCAGGAGTTCCATCTCCCTTGAGGCGGCCTCATCCCTCAAGAAATCGGAGGCCTCCGGAAACCTGGCCGTCATGATGCTCCCCTCTGCACCGGGGAGTTTCTGCCATATCTCCTCGGTGACAAACGGCATAAAGGGGTGAAGGAGTCTCAGGGATACCATGAGGGCCTCCTTGATCCCTGCCCGCGCCGATTCCCGCATGGCCTTATCGTCTCCATAAAGATCCTGTTTGGCCATCTCCAGAAACCAGTCACATAGCTCATGCCATATAAACTGATAGCATAGCCCTGCGGCGTCGTTAAATCGGAAGTCCTTGAGCGCCTGGTTGACCTCACCGCTTACCTGGCTCAAACGGGTAGAGATCCAGCGGCCCGCGAGGGTATCGATTGGCTCCCATTTATTCCCCTCCCCTTCCAGGTTCATGAGGACAAATCGTGCGGCATTCCATATCTTGTTAACAAAGTGGCGGTAGCCCAGGATCCGCTCTTCTGAAAGCCGGATATCCCGCCCCTGCGCCGCCAGGGCCGCCAGGGTAAAACGGAAGGCGTCTGTGCCGAATTCATCCATCACCTCAAGGGGATCAATAACGTTGCCCTTTGATTTGCTCATCTTTCTTCCTTCTGCGTCCCTGACCAGGGCGTGGATATAGACCTCCCTGAATGGAACGTCTCCCTTGAAATGGAGCCCCATCATCATCATCCGGGCGACCCAGAAAAAGAGGATGTCAAAACCGGTTACCAGGACAGAGGTGGGATAAAAGGTCTCTAGCTCATCCGTGGCATCGGGCCATCCCAGTGTGGAAAACGGCCACAGGGCCGAGCTAAACCAGGTATCCAGGACATCGGTCTCCTGCAAGAGCCGCTTGCCCCCGCAGGCACGGCACACGCCGGGTTCTTCTTTGGCCACATGGACGTCTCCGCAGTCCTCGCAATACCAGGCCGGGATGCGGTGACCCCACCAGATCTGTCTCGAGACACACCAGTCCTTTATGTTGTTCATCCATTCAAAATAGACCCCCTCCCAGTTGGCAGGGTATATCCGGGTCCTTCCATCCGCCACCGCCTGGCTGGCCTTTTCTGCCATGGGACCCACCCTCACAAACCACTGTTTTGAGAGGATGGGTTCGATCATGGTCTTGCACCGGTAGCAGTGTCCCACCGCGTGGCTGTAAGACTCGACCTTTTCGAGCAGATCGGCCTTTTTAAGATCCTCGAGGATCCTTTCACGACACTCAAACCGGTCCATTCCCTCATAAGGACCGGCCAGTTCGTTCATCCTCCCGCTGTCATCGATCACCCTGATCCTTTCGAGATCGTGGGTATTGCCGATCTCAAAGTCATTGGGGTCATGGGCAGGGGTGATCTTTAAGGCCCCGGTGCCAAATTCCGTGTCCACATAGCTGTCAAATATCACCGGGATCGGTTTATTCAGCACGGGCAGGAGCACATTTGCGCCCGATAGAGACGCATAACGCGCATCTTGCGGGTTTACGGCGACAGCGGTATCACCCAGGAGGGTCTCGGGGCGGGTGGTGGCAACCACCAGATGCCCCCCCCCGTTCTCAAAGGGATAGCGGATATAATAGAGGTGGCTCTCCATATCCTCGTGCTCCACTTCAAGGTCGGCCAGGGCGGTCCGGCATCTGGGACACCAGTTGATGATGTAGTCCCCCCTGTAGACGAGCCCCTCCTCATACAGCCTTACAAAGACCTCCCTCACGGCCCGGGAAAGACCCTCATCCATGGTAAATCGTTCCCGGCTCCAGTCACAGGAACAACCAAGCCTCTTTAATTGGTTGATGATCAGCCCGCCATACCTTCTTCTCCACTCCCAGACAAGTTCAATAAACTTCTCACGGCCGACCGTATGCCGGTCAGATCCCCTGGCGGCCAGGTCCTTTTCCACCACATTCTGGGTGGCAATCCCGGCATGGTCTGTACCTGGCTGCCACAGGACATTAAGGCCCTTCATTCTCTTGTATCGACACAGGATGTCCTGGAGCGTATTGTTGAGGGCGTGGCCCATGTGGAGTGAGCCCGTGACATTTGGAGGGGGGATGACAATGCAAAAGGGGTCCTTTTGAGACCGGCCATCCGCCCTAAAAAGTCCGTTTTTCTCCCAGAACTCATACCATTTCCGTTCCACCTCACCGGGTTCATAACTCTTCTCAATGATCTCTCTTTCCATCTATCAACCACTCCTTGAAAAGGCGTTGTCTGCCTGGTCGTGCACAATGCGATGTATAGGCGTGCGCCATCCAGATCAGCAAGAGGATTTATCCTATCAGGATAGGGACATTCCATCAAGGGGATTGGCTCTAGCGTAATTTCTCAAAAACAGTCGAAAACACCCTCTTTACGTCATTCCGGCGAAAGCCATTCGGCTCCGAGACATGCCGACGAGCCCATCGCCAGTGAGACATGTCGACGAACTCATGTCGAGTCGCTCAGGGCCGAACTGCTCATGTCGAGTCGCTCAGGGCCGAGGGGCCGGAATTCAGTATTTTCAATTGGTTACCGAGGATATGGACTCCGGTGAACCCCGGAGTCCGATCCGGGGTTCACCGGAGTGACGACTTCTTACGGGATCGTCATTTTTCGAAATGTTACGTTAGAGCCAAAAAAAGGGGGTCGTGCTGTCTCCCAACCCCCTGGGCCCAACTTTGGCCTTTAACGATGACCTTGAGTCGTCGCCTTACTCTGGTGGTATGTCAAGGCTCTGTCTCAGGTTATCAATAGCCTCTCTGATCACCTTGTCGGCGACCTTTGTCATGGTCTCCCTCGTCACCCGTTCCACCACATCTCCAACCACCCTGGTCACGATCGCCTCAATCCTCTCCTCAGAGATCCCGATGGATTCCCCTGCTGCCCCTTTTTCGGCAGGCTTCTCCTCCTCCATAAGCATGTCAAAGTCATCAGGTCCGGAATCCTCGGCAGCCCTGGCTTGATCGATTCTCTCAATCCTCTCGGTGACCCGGGCAGGCTTCTCTTCGTCCATCAACATATCAAAGTCATCAAGCCCCGATTCTTCACCAGCCCTGGCCTTATCCCCTCTCTCAACAACATCTGTGAGTTCTATGACCTCCTCTTCGGGAAGCATGGTCTCGAAGAGGCTGTCTTCCCGTTTACCATCCTCGTTGGGCAATTCGTCAAAGTCAAAGTCGAGAAGCTCTTCCTCTTCCTTCTTCTTATCGTTCATTACCTTACGCCACCTCCGGGATTCTGGGTTCCCATACACACTGATTACATCATTATAAATTGATAACACAGCACCCCTATCTTGTCAACCGGGTAATTGCTCAAAAACTTTAGGAAATCCCCCCCTTTCCGGCGCTCCCCCCCCGGCTTCACATCAACGGCTGCCCAGGGCTTGACCTGATCCGATGAATCTGTTATTAGAAAAAATGAGGGCGATTAGCTCAGGTGGATAGAGCGTTGGTCTCCGGAACCAGAGGTCGCGCGTTCGAGTCGCGCATCGCCCGCCATGTAAGATCAAGGGGTTAGCCATTTCTGTCTAACCCCTTTTCTTATGGAGTCCTGTGCTATGGGTCCTTGGTCCCCTTCTTGTACAGGGGATTGACAGAAAAGGCATTCACACGTTCAAAACCGTGACGAACGCGCCATATAAGAGAATAGGCCCGGATTGTCTCCGCAGAAAACTGGTCCATGATCATATGCACCCCATACCCGATGAGAAACCCCACTGCCCACACATTCCACCCGGTCAGCCACGCAACCATGAAAAGGGTAACCATAAGCTCCCATGAATGGAGAAGAACATATACCTTTTGAGTCAGATCTTCATAAAACACCTTGAAAAAGTCTATTATGTTAAAGTCTCTGCCGCGCTCAGCCACATAGTCAACAATGTGGTCAATATCGATAAATACGCCGGTCAAAAAATTCGCCACAGACAATTCCCATGACCTAAAAAAGACATAGAGCGCGGTGGAGATGACCGCCGAGGATGCCATATGATACTCAGTCCGCATGACCTATTCCTGTTCCCTCAAAAACAAATGGTCCTTTATATCATTCGCCCTGTCTTGCCCCTGGCGTCGCCTGCCCTTCTTTCCCCAAAAATTCCCGCTTGTCCATCATTTTTTTGACCCGGCTCTCCTCTTACCCAGGCCAAAGACTTCCGCACACCCATTCTCCTTGAGTAAAGACACCGATTTTGGTATCTTCTCTGCCAGAAAAAGCCATGGCTTGCAGCCCTTTTGAACCGCGCTCTAGGCACAGCAAGAGAATCAATTTTTGGAGAGAACCATGAAAAAAAGCCCGGATGCCAGACTGATCCTGCCGGTCAACATCGCTTACTTGCCCGCCCTGCAGGGCTTTATTGGTGGGCTGGCAAAAATGGCGGGCCTGCCCCCCAAGGATATCGAGTTTCTCCGGCTGGCGGTCGAAGAGGCCACCACCAATGTTATCGAACATGCCTTTTTACCCGATGAGAACGCCACCTTTGAAGTCATATGCAAGCATACGCCCGTAGAGATTACCGTCAAGGTCCGCGACAAGGGCCTCCCCTTTGACCCGGCCCAGTTCAAGGGGGCCAAACCGCGGCCCGATCCGGACGATATTGCCGGGCCGGGACTGGGTCTGAGGCTGATGAAGAGCAGCGTGGACAGGCTGGTTTTTAACAACCTGGGCTACGAAGGGAAAGAAATGGTCCTCACCAAATTTGTCCATCAGAGACACATCGAGGACTATTTTTCCCCGGCCCACCTGGAGGGCTTTGAAGACGCGCCTTCCCAGACAGAAGAACCCCGGGGCAAGACCCCGTTTCAGGTTCAATTCTTGCAGCCCGAACAGGCCATCGAGGTGGCCCAGTGCGCCTACCGGACCTATGGCTATACCTATGTCATGGAAAATGTCTATTATCCTGAGCGGCTGGTTGAAATGACCCGGACGGGGGATCTTATTTCTGTCGTGGCGGTGAGCGAAGTCAATCAGGAGGTGATGAGCCACTGTGCCCTTGAATTTCACGGCCGGAAGAATGGTATCCCGGAAATCGGAATGGGCTTTACCAAACCCGCATACAGGGGCATGGGGTGTATCAACAGGATAAATGAGTTTATCTTGAACCACTCCCGTGAAAAGGGGATCAAGGGCATCTATTCCAAGGCCGTGACAACCCATACCTATTCGCAGGGGGCGCTCAACAAATTTGAGTTCCGCCCCTGCGGATTACTGGTCGGCTATTCTCCCCCAAAGGAATTTGCCCGCATGGAGAGACGGCTTACCCAGAGGGAGAGCCTTGTGCTCTATTATCGGCAGATAGTTGAAACACCCCCGCTCACGATCCATCCCCCGCCATCTCACAGCAAGATCATCAAACGGATATTTCAGCAGATCGGGGTCGCAGCAGAACCGGCACCTCAGATAACATACGATCACATGGCACTTGAAGAGGAACATTCCCGCCTGGAATGTGATGTCAATCACCGTCTCCAGCTGGCCAATATATACATCAACAGATGCGGTAAGGACCTGGAGCGGGAGGTCCGCGGCCGGCTGAAGGAATTGTGTCAGAAGAAGATTGAATCGATTATCTTCTATCTCGATCTGACCGATCCGGTGATCAAACTGGCAACCAGGGTCCTGGAAGAGCAAAAATGCTTCTTTGCCGGGGTATTTCCGGTCCACCCCCGCCCCTATCTGATCCTCCAGTATCTCAACAATGTCTATATGGATTACGATCAGATTGCGATTTATGACAGCTTCGCCAGACAAATCGTTGATTACATCAAGGATCGTGATCCCAACCAGGGCTGACCTCTTATGGCGCCTCCCCTGCCCTTGCGCCTTTAGAAAAATTGACATCGGGGTGTTGTCCTCCGGGGCTCAGCAAGAACAGCTCATCTTGATTCTACACTGTTCACATAAGAGTATTGGTCAATTCTTTGATACTTGCGAGCAATTAGAGAAAGTGATAAGAATTACGGTAAGATTGTTTAAGAAATTTTGACGCTATGAAATATTTCAAAAAGGGGGAGCATCCGTGAAAACAGTATCCATAAATATACCTGATAATTTGGCTGCGCAGATCAATGACTATGTCAAGGCGGGAGTTTTTTCATCAGAGCCGGACGTAATACTTGCAGCTATGTCTGAATTTGTGCGACGCAACCAGATTGATTTGATGGAGCGTTTTGCCCGCGAAGACATTGAATGGGCCAAGAAAGAGGCGTTGGATCCCAAATGACCGTCATTGTATGCGATGCCGGACCGATTATTCATCTTTATGAAGCCGGCTGCCTACCCCTACTGAAACGGACCGGCAACCTTTTCGTGCCTCAACGTGTTTATCTGGAAGTTCAAACCACTATTCATAGGGATATCCAATGGCCTGATTGGCTCGGGATCGTTAGGCTTTCTCAAAAGGAGCAAAACGAAGCCGCGGTGTGGCAGGCAGCCGGGGGTTTCCACGCCGGCGAGGCAGAAGCACTCGTACTAGCCAGACAGAAGAAGGCCGACTGGTTCCTGACAGACGACGCTGCAACGCGTCTTTTCGTCTCCCTCTTGGGTATGGAAGTGCACGGGTCTTTGGGTATTGTTCTTTGGAGTGCAGCCCACAGGTATCTAAACCGGAAAGAAACAGAAGCGGCGTTGAAAAGGCTAGAGCAATCATCACTTTTGCTTTCCGCAAAAATCTATCAGGAAGCCCAGGAGGCCCTTGATGATATTTTTTCCAAAGACCAGTGAGAGCAAAGCGGGTTATAGAAAAGAGGATATATATATGCGCCTGCTTGCCGAACGGTGCGCCCGCTTTGAGGCGTTGGACAAAATCCGGTCACGTCTTCCAGATATCCCCTGGTCACATCCCCCCCGTTATCAGCGAAATCAAACGGGTTTTGGAATCTCCCCATATTTATGAGAAATACGCCGTTAAGCACCCTCCCCTTTCCAGATCTACTATTCTTTCTCTGGTCGGGATTTCAGAGAATTTCACATTTCTGCGTTTCCGTGTTATGATGTTAAAGTGTATTTACACAGATAAAACCACTATCTGCCAAAGCAGGTAGGTTTCTTCTACGAATGCAAGTCGGTCATTTCGGCTGAAGCCGATACAGGGATAAGAGTTAAATTCTGCAATCCAGTTTTTCTGTATCACCGCAAAAAGCCGAGGCCGCAGCAAAGGGAAAGAACTGACGTTTCGCCGGGAAGTTTCACATGAGGCAAACCTCTTCCCGAAGGGCATGCCCTTTTTCTTTGCTGGCCTCTCAGCAGCAAAGAAAAACACAAATCATCTCTGCGTCTTTTGCGTCTCGAACGAGCCCAGCGAGTGGGCGGTGAAATCGCTAAAGCTATTAGCCTCAAAGGCAAAAGTAAAAACCTGGCCAATGAAAAAATAAAGAGGAGGCACAGGAATGCAAGATAAACGGGTAACCATCCGAATACCGTTTGACATATGGAAGACCCTCAGGGAACTCCAGATTATGGGAAAAATCTCCAGCATCCAGCAGGCGGCCGTCACCGGCATAAACAAGCTTATTGAAGCCCTGAAGCGGGATGAGGAGGAAATGAGGGGCAACTCAAGGGCCGCTGCCAAGAAGCGTGTGCTGGACGCCCTGCTAGACGGAAAACCTCTTGGGAACTGGGAAGATATTCACAGGGAGAGGACACAAGCAGATGCTGACAGGGCCCCACCCTACCCCTGCTTCAGATCGTTTTTTGACAGCCGCCGGAACGCTGAAATCAGAAATCGAGCGGGCTTTTGGCTTCTTTAATAGTCTGGCTTTTAAGGGTATGGGTATAGATCATTGTGGTTCTTACATCGCTGTGGC
>CAZXCQ010000194.1:0-12171 GCA_964639275.1 uncultured Desulfobacteraceae bacterium
CAGGGCTCAAAATTCCAAAGTTTGCCCTCTCTGAAGTGCGGAATGTAGGTTAAAAAGATCTCAAAGCGTTTGAAAGATGGGGTAGAGGTAATTTTGAGCATGGGGCTAACCAGGGCCTACGCGAGCAGCGCGGAATTTGATCCAGTACACTGGCTTCAGGTTAACAATATCCATCTTAAAGATGACCCAACATGGCAATTGGGATAATACAAAAAATGGAAGTTATCAGGGAGTATACTAATCAGATTAGCCTGCATGCATTTTTTATAAGAAAAGGATAGTGAAGATAAAGGATGAAACAGGTTTGCAATACAAACAATCCTCAATCTATTTCCAATGAACCTACATGTAGCCTATTCACCTAAAGAAAATGCAATGATTTATAAATGGGGGTTAAAAAATGAGTACAAACCGAGCTAATATCTAAGATAAGTGACATAGATGATAAAGGCAAAAGGGGATTGGACATATCTGGACTTTCTTGGCTGAAAAAAGCTGTAGGCTCTGATCTGATAAAAGGGGGAATTTATTTGCTCGCTGGTGAGCCTGGAATTGGAAAAACCACGCTCTCACTTCAGGTGCTAGGGGAGTTGGCCAAACAAGGTGTTAAGGCTCTATATCTACCTACAGAACAGAGTATGAGTGACATAAAAAGAGTTTTTAGCAGACTCTTTAAATCCAGAAGGAGTGGGGCAGAAGAAAATCTCTATGTGGATACGATAGACGACCTGAAGATGCTTCCATGGTTTTTAAGCCACCAGATATTACCATTAGAAAAAGAATACCACGGATGTCAGGTAATCGCGATCGATTCACTTCGAGGAGGCGGGCTCGGGACCAGTTCCGGTGAAGTATACAAAGCATTGATGGATTTCATTGACACTACGAAGGGTTTAGGTGTCACCTCTTTGTTGGTGAATCACGTCACGAAAAGAGGAGAGATCGCCGGCCCGAAAGCCCTGGAACATGCTGTCGATTGTGTGATTTATATAAGACGCGCTTTGCGCTTAAGGCCGCTTTTTGTCCCAAAAAATCGATTCGGACCTGCGATGCTCGATCCCATTGTATTGACAATGGAAGAAGACGGACTCCGAGAATCGCCTCATGTTGCTGCACAAGCAACCACTGTATTGGGCTATAGCGGTGTGGGAGAAGAATTTGCGGAAGCACAGGCTTCTGTTACAATTCCCACCTATGGCTCCCCTCCAGGGTTGAGTGCTCCTTTCCTTCCAAGCAAAAAGATCAAACAGCTTCTCAAGGTCCTGGGTACGCTCAAAGATATCGACGTCGTTGATCTATCCTATGATATTAGCTGTTATCTTCCGGGCCGCAGAGGATACGTATCTGTGCTTGACCTGCCAATCACAATCGCTCTGTTAAGTTCTTACCTTCATCAAGAGGTCGATAATCGATCTTTATTTGTTGGCGAAGTGGACCTTACCAAACAGATTAGGCCCCCTGAAAGGACATATTTGGCTGGCCTTGCAGAGCTGCTTGTAGAATTACAGCCCGGAAGAATAGAAAGGGTTTATCTGTCTGACAGGAGTGCTGAAGACCTAAGGCATATGCAACCAGGTGAAAACAGACCAAGGGTTGGTGACATCATAGACGTCCGGGGCGTACGGGAGCTTGATAATGTTCTTCAGTCTATCTGGCCTGAATTAATGGCAAGTTGATAGACAGAGGGAGGGTAATAAAAATGCCAGCACCGTTCGTGTCTAAAAAAGTTGAAGACATGATCTATTACTATTATGCAAAGCTTGTCATCGCACCCTCGGCAGGATTCGAAAAGAATTATGGCTTTATAATTGATACATATAAGCGGCTGAAATCGGGTGATATTGAGATGTCTCATTATGACCGGGAAATCCAAAGAATCGCCGAAACAGCCGATGAGTGCGCTTTTTGTGGCTCAAAATCTAAGGATTGCCGTCCCGTCCATGTGGTTTCACGATCAATTGGCATCCCTGCGGGAATGCACAATTTGGTTATGGCATGTGAAGCATGCGCAAATTCAAAAAAAGAGAAGGATTTGATGTACTGGTGGTGCAATGAATTGAAAAACCCTCGAGATGAAGTGCCACGAGTGCCCTTGGGCTTATACCTAAAAATTGCTTATGAAAAGAACAAGATCAATTTTTGCCTGAAGAAAAAGTGTAATAGTCTGTTGGAGGTTTTTGCCAATATTTGTGAAAAGGGCAAGTAAGAGATCCGCTCAGGTATAGATTTAACGGGATCTGTCAAACACCTTTGTTATAATATGTGATATTCGGAAAAGTGATTACTTCAGTAGGAGGAACAACATGTTTCGATTTCTACATGCTGCGGATATTCACCTTGATAGTCCTCTGAAGGGGCTGGAAGTCTATCAGGACGCTCCTGTAGATCAGATTAGGGGTGCAGCAAGACGTGCGTTTGATAATCTCGTGGATGTCGCTATCCAAGAAGAAGCAGCTTTTATCATTTTAGCCGGTGATCTCTTTGACGGCGACTGGAAGGATTACAACACCGGCCTTTATTTCATAAATCGGATGGGATTGCTAGGGGAGGCTGGTATTCAGGTCTTTATTGTATCCGGAAACCATGATGCGGCCAGCCAAATTTCTCGTGCCCTCCATCTTCCAGACAACGTAAGACTATTTTCTCACAAAAAGGCTGAAACCATTATCCTCGATGACCTCAATGTGGCCATTCACGGACAGAGTTTCCCCTCACGAATCGTTAACGAAGATCTGACACAATATTACCCTCAAGGAGAATATGGTCTTTTCAATATCGGGCTCCTGCATACGGCTCTGACCGGGAGGCCGGGACATGAGCCTTATGCCCCATGCACATTGGATGCATTGCGATCAAAGGGATATCAGTATTGGGCTTTGGGACATGTTCATCAACGTGAGGAAATATCCCGGGAACCATGGGCCATTTTTCCAGGTAACATCCAGGGAAGGCATATTCGTGAAACCGGAGCCAAGGGTTGTACGATGGTTACCGTGGACGAAGGACAGGTAAGGGAAATCGAGCATCACGATATTGATGTCTTGCGCTGGGCATTATGCCGAGTTGACCTAAACGAGTGCGAAACACAGGAGGAATGTCTCGATCGAGTGAGGCAATCCCTGGAAGAAGAGCTTGCCCGGGCCGAGGGACGCCCAATTGCTGTTCGGCTAGTTCTGGAAGGTGTGACATCTCTTCATGGAAATCTCCACGAAAAGTCGTTCCACTGGATGGAGGAGTTCAAGGGAATTGCGGCAAGCCTAATTGAGGCCTGGATTGAAAAAACTATTTTCCGTACTCACAAAAAAGCCTCGCCCGAGGAGGTGTCCGTTGAGGGATCATCAATATCCGTGCTTATCAGGGCAGTTGAAGACCTCAGTCTCGAAAGCCAGGGGCTCACTGATTTCATACCGGAATTTGAGCGGCTGAGAAGTAAGCTCCCCCCCGATCTCCTGATGGATGAAGATCCCTTTAATCTTCAAGAGGAAGATATGGAGACCCTGTGTGAAGATGTAAAAGAGTTATTGATGGGAAAAATGCTGAGGCAGGGAGGGGCGTCATGAGAATTAAACAGCTCGACTTGAGGGCTTTTGGCCCTTTTACCGACCGTGTGCTTGACTTCTCTTCCGAATATCCTGATTTGCACATTGTTTATGGCCCGAATGAGGCAGGCAAGAGCAGTTGCCTCCGTGCACTCAAATCCTTGTTTTTCCGAATTCCGGATCGAACCAA
Source organism: uncultured Desulfobacteraceae bacterium (assembly GCA_964639275.1). Classification (GTDB taxonomy): domain Bacteria; phylum Desulfobacterota; class DSM-4660; order Desulfatiglandales; family Desulfatiglandaceae; genus CAZXCQ01. The sequence continues at coordinate 3,730 of CAZXCQ010000194.1, forward strand.
TGATAATTTTGTTCATCCTTATGACAAACTTCTCATCGGTGGCTGCCTTCAGCAAGAGGGAGGCCAAGATCTCACCTTTTTCCGTCGGAAAAAGAGAACCGCCGATCTGTTCGATGAAAATGACAGCCTCCTTGATCCGGTGCTTCTTTCCCCGTTTCTGCAAGGAATGGAACAGGAAATATTCGAATCTCTCTATGGGATTGATCACGAGGCCTTGGTTCGCGGCGGTCAGGATATACTTGATCAGAAAGGGGATGTTGGGCAGGCCATTTTTGCCGCAGGTGCGGGTCTGACATCCCTGCATAAGGTTTTTGAGGAGCTTGAAAGGGAAGGAGATGATCTTTTCAGACCCCGTGCATCCACCAAGGCTATTAATGAGGCTATTTCTCAATACCACCAACTGCAAACACAGATGAAACAGGCTCTTTTATCCACCCGCCAGTGGCAGGAACACAGGAGGGCACTCCAGATGGCGGAACGAGGCCTGGAAGAAGACAAAGCCCTTCGCAAAGAAAAAGACCGTGAAAAAAGTAGGCTTGAGCGTTTGCAGCGAGCTTTGCCTCACATCGGTCAGCGCAAGATGTTCATGGACAAGATAGGTAATCTCGGAGAAGTCATTATTTTGCCGACTGATTTCAGGGAGCAGAGGAGAAAACTTGAACAGGAAAGGAATGACACCCAAACCCGGCTAAAAGCAGCAAACACTAGAATGAATGAAATCCAAAGGAGAAAGGACGGGGTTTCGCTGCAACAAAACCTCCTGAATCGAGCTGATGACATTGAAGGAATGTACCAGCGCTTAGGCGAATATCGCAAGGCCATGGCCGACCGCCCCAAGCTGGAGGGCATGCGGATAAGCTGCAAAAACGCTGCTGGCATCTTGTTGAAGCAGGTTCGCCCTGATTTACCATTAGATCAGGTCGAAACGCTTCGACCCAGTCTCTCAAGACGGAAAACAATCCTTAATCTGGGCAATCGATACGAGGCCCTGGTCCAACAGATCGAACAATTTGACCGGGAAATTCTAAAATACGGAACATCTCTGAAAAAAGCCCAAGAAGAGCTTTCCAGCATTCCAACTGCCAGGGATGCCCGGGACCTGATTCAAATGGTTAAACTGGCACAAAGAGCAGGCGATCTTGATGAGGAATTGATAGAAAGACAGCGTGTTGTGAAAACTAGCCTTGAAGATTGCCAGGATGAGCAGAACCGGCTGGGCCTCTGGAATGGTCCCCTGGACCAGGTCGGAAGACTGGCTGTTCCCATTCAGGAAACTGTAAACCGTTTTGAGGAGGAGCTGAATTCTATCCACGACAGGAAGAAACAGATTCAAAAAGACAAAGAGGCTTTACAGAATGAATTGCGCCAGCTTCTGACCCAGATACAGGAGATACAGCATGTCGGAGAAGTGCCTGCAGAAAAGGACCTGATTCAGATTCGATCCAGGCGAGATTCGGGGTGGCAGCTAATCAGACGGCAATGGATAGAGGGTGAAAATCTTGCCGAAGAGGTTACAAGATTTTCTCCGGAGGCCCCTTTACCGGATACCTATGAAAAGCTTGTCGGGAACGCCGACCAAACCGCCGACCGTCTGCGCCGGGAAGCTGACCGGGTACAGAAGCATGCCTCACTGAAATCGCGAATTGAAAGCATTGAAAGCCGTCGGTCAGAACTGGACATTGAGTCAAAGGAATTAGAATCCGATCTCTCGGGCGCCGATCAGCGCTGGCATGAGACTTGGGCGGCTTGCGGCGTTATCCCCTTGCCTCCAAGAGAGATGAGACAGTGGATCTCCGGTTTCGAAAAGGTTCGTTTCAAGTTTACAGAGGTGGAAAAAGCATCTGGAGAGATAGGAGAAAAAGAAAAACAGCGGCGTGAATTGAGAGACAAACTGGTTAATGAGCTCCGAAAGCGAGGGGATAAGCAGGAATTTATGGGGCATGAATTAGCCCCCGTTCTGTTTTATGCTGAAACCCTTTTGGATTCCATGAAAACCGATCAGACGAAACGGGAAAAGTTAGAAAGTAAGATTGATGAATGCCAGGAGGCTCTGAGAATTGCCAGGGATGAAAGAGAAAAGGCTGACGAAAAACTCAATCAATGGCGGGCCAGATGGGCAGAGGCCCTAACTCCCCTTGGGATCGATACCACTACGAATCCTGATGAGGCCAACGATTATATCGATAGCCTGCAAAATTGTCTGGATAAGCTGAATGAGGCAGAGGATTTCCGCAAGCGAATCGATGGAATTGACAGGGATAATCAAAGATTTGAAAAAGATCTGGCACATCTGCTTGAGCAGGTAGCTCCAGATCTTCAAGAAACCGAGATTGTTCAAGCGGTTTCTGACCTTCAGGCCCGTCTTAATGGCGCCCGGCAGGATCAGGCGGTTTTCCAGCAGTATCTCACAGAGATTGAGACCCTTGAAAAGGAAATCCTTCAAGCTCAGACATCTTTAAAAAGCAACGGGGAACAGATGGGTGCTCTCCTCGGGTTGGCAGGCTGTGAAAAAGAAGATGACCTTGATGAAGCTGAGCAGCGTTCCAAGGAGTACGTGCAACTGAAAGAAAAACTTTCGGATGTGGAGTCCACTCTGGCACAAATTGCCGAAGGAATACCCTTTTCCGAGCTTGAGGAGCAAATACAAGATGTCGATCCTGATGCAGTCCCGGGACAGATCCAGGCACTCTCTCATGAAATCGATGATAGGCTTGATCCCGAAATCCAACACCTAACAGAGACTATAGGCCGCGAAAAAAACGAGATGGCGAAAATGGATGGCAGTGACCGTGCAGCAGAATTTGCAGAAGCCTCGCAACAAGTACTAGCAAAAATCCGACGTCTGACCGAGCAATTCATTCGTATTAAGCTCTCTTCTAAGATTCTCATGGATGTCATAGAAAGCTATCGAGCCGAGCACCAGGGTCCTATACTGAAAGCAGCATCACGCTATTTTAAGGATATTACACTTGACTCATTTTCCAGTTTGCGCACCGATATCGATGACCAGGGGAAATCGATTCTTATAGGAGTTCGACCTGATGGAGCCTGGGTCAGAGTGGAGGGGATGAGTAATGGTACTCGTGACCAGCTATATCTTGCCTTACGGCTTGCAACCCTGGAATCGCGCCTAGCGTCTGGTAACTCGATGCCGTTTATTGTGGACGATATCTTGATTAACTTTGACGATGGTCGCGCCAAAGCTACACTCAAGGCGCTGGCTGATCTGGCCGAAAAGAACCAGGTCATACTCTTTACCCATCACCTGAGAATCGTTGAGATCGCCAGAAAAATGGATGCTAAAAAACAGGTATTTATCCATGAAATTTGAACTCTATTTCAAATTTATAATCCGAGTGTTTGCCCTACTGAACAGGAGGTGACTGGTGGAACTTGAATGGGTCAATATAAAAATTACTGTTCTTGCAAAGATGTGGGAGGGGGGACGCAATGCTTTTATGCTTTTTTGGGAGATTAGATATGATAGAGAGCCGTTATGCCACGCAAAGGCTCTCCGCCTGCCCCAGCGCCCTGTCTGCAACCCCGAGCCCGCCTTCGTGGCCTGGCATGTGAGGGAGGTGTTGGAGGGGGAGGCGAGGTGTGGGGTTGAGATGATACCCAGATGACTTTTGCCATTGCGGAGGCCCTGATCAGGGCCGGCGAGAGGGACCTGGAAAGCATCATGCAGGCGGTCAAGAAGGAATTCATAAAGTGGTATCACTCGCCTGAAAACACAAGGCGCAGGGCAGGACGTGCCTGAGAAGCGCAGCCAGCATGGAAAAAGGGACCCACAGCTTGTCTCAAATCAGGAACCACCATCCGGGGACAAAAAACTGGAAAAATCAAAAAAAGTTACTCAGTTTTGACCGCATCTGACAAAACCCTATGTTATAATGCCAATTCAGAGTGGCGAATAATGGATTGTAAAGGAGTGGATTATGGACTGGGACGATGATTTTGATACTGGACATGACGACATAGCCCATGGCGCACACCGCGACAACTCCATGCCCGAGAAAAACCTTTTAGGGGGACTTGATCCTCTGGACATTACCAATCCGGCCAGCGCGTACCTCTTCCTGAGTGACGATGCCCAGGATGAAATCAACGGGAGCGACAAGAAAAATATGAAATGCCTCTCCTGCAGTTATCGATTCATGGGCGATATCTATGACAGGTGTCCGAAGTGCGAAAGTCTCAATACCGAAGAAGTCTTGTCATTCACCGATCATGATGAGGGTGGTGAAAGCGACAACATGAGATGCCTCAGTTGTGGGCAAACGTTCTTTGGGGAAATGTATGATCGGTGCCCGGAATGCTTTAGCATGGATACTGAAGAAATTGGGGATGAGACTAATGAAGTTGTAAGCTTGTTTGAATGACCAGGTCCATAATAAGCATCAGAGTCGAAATGTCTCTTCCAAACGTAAATTACGGCAGAAGGATAAGAAATCGTCGCAAATCGGCGGTTGTGTCAGGAAGTTGGAAGAACAAGGTCAAGAAAGGAAATTGAATCAGATACATAGAAGTTATCCAAACCTTAGAACCGAAAACTCAGACCCAAAAGAAACTTTTAAGGAGTGGAGGTGCCCTCATGTTTAAGTTCAGTGATGATCCATTGAAAAGGCTCCAGCAGCTTAGAGAATTATCAGAGGAAGAGAAAAGAGACATACAGTCAGTAATAACTCAGAACAGCCCGATTAAGCCTTGGCCTTATGCCATGCCAGGTTCAGTCGCACCATGGGTTGTCACCATGGGTGTATCACCTGGAAATAGCCCGTCAGAGGAATATAAGGATAGACCTGCTCTTAGAAGAGCTCCGGGGCCTCCTCCCACTTTTGGAGAGCCACACCGCGATTTCTATTATCGAGATAAGAAAGGATTTTGGGATAGAATTAGGATTTTAAGTTGCTCTTTTATGAGAAGAGAGATGCCCCTAATAAGTAACGAGGACGCCCTTTCACTGTGCGCACACTTGAATTTGGGTACTGTTCAGGCGGGTAACGCAGGACAAAAACCTTTTGAAGATGACATTATCCCTTGGGTTTCTTCCTTGCTTAATTTGGTTTTCCAGCCAAACATACTGATATGTTTGGGATTAAAAGGAATCCTAAAGAAAAACCCAAGTGTTGCAGATCTTTGGAACCAAGGTGATGGTCTTAAAATAGACTGGAGTAAACCGGACTTTACACAAAAATTCTCAAAATCCGATAAGTATTCGTTTGACCTCTGGGTCAAAATTCGATCCAAGAGTGGTGGACCGATGGCTATAGTGATGTGGCCGAATCATCCTGTCCGCCATCCTTTCACAGGGCAGCGCGGTTATAAGGTGTGGAAAGAAGCCATAGGCGAGGCATCCGCGTTGCTCAAGGCTCACGGTTTTTAATTGCGTGGATAGCTGATATGCTTACACCTACTAAAGAATTTTCCTTCATAGCGTTTGATATCGAAACCACCGGGCTCACGCCAGTGGTGGACCGGATTGTTGAAATCGGGGCGGTTCGGTTCCGGGCGGGTGAGGTGCTGGACACGTTTCAGACGCTCGTGGACCCTGGAATTCCCATTTCCCCAGGGGCCACCGCAACCAACGGTATCACCGACGACATGGTAAAGGGCCAGCCCACGATCGAGAGGGTGCTGCCCGGGTTCATCGATTTCCTGGGTCAGGACATACCTGTGGCCCACCATGCGCCCTTTGACGTGGACTTTCTGGCCATCGACATCTCACGGTTGAATCTGGAAGTTGCGAACCGGCCTGTGCTCGATACCTCCAGCATCCCCAAAGGCCTGTTTCCCCATGCCAACGCCTACAATCTCGAATATCTGGTTGAATTTCTCCACATCCCGACAGGTGTTCTTCACCGTGCCCTGGCCGATGCAGAGGCCTGTATGGGCGTTTTTAACCGATGTGTGGCAGAAATGGGCGGCTGGGAGCGGGCCACCATCGAGGAGATTCTGGAGCTGAACGGACCGGCCTTAACCCTCTGCTCCAGAGAAATCGTGCTGGATGAGCCTTTTTATCCGCTGAAAGAGGCCCTTGAAAAGGGGATTGATCTGGAGATCCGATACCGGACGGCTGGCGGAAGCGTATCTGTCCGGAGAATTACGCCCCTTTCCATTGTGTCGTTCAGGGGAACCGCCATAATCGAGGCCTTCTGCCACCTGCGTAATGACAAGCGCAATTTCAGACTCGACCGTATCCTGGAGATCCGATGACGATTCCTAAGCGAACCATCACCGGAAGCGTGATCTATTCCTACTTCAGATACCTCTGCCCCTACCATAGCTGGCTCCTGTTCAATGTGGGTCTGCCGGAGGTCGTTCCAGCTCCTTCGGAGAGGCTGTTGATGGCGTCGGGCATCAAACATGAGGAAGAGGCGCTCAGGTATTTCCAGAAGGAATATGGGAATTCCTGTGCGGTTATCGCAGGTGACGATGGTTTGAGCAATGAAAAGAATATCCTTATCCGGTTCGAACGGACCGTAGCCGCCATGTCAGACAGGAAACAGATCATCTATCACGGGATACTTTTGCCGGATGAGCGGCTGATCAAGGCGAGAGAAAGTGCAGGCACCATGGTCCCACGGGGGGAGACCGACTTTCTTTTCAGGATGGATAAGGTGGGGGAAGGCCGCTTTGACGGATACCATTATGAGGTGGGAGATGCCAAGTCCTCCCGCTCATCCAAGTTCTGTCAGCAGATGCAGGTTACCTTCTATTCATGGCTGTTAGGGGGCATACAGGGTGTTAGGCCTCAGTGCGGGAGGGTCCTGACCTGCCCCCTGGGGATTGAAGAGGAAAGCATGCCCTTCAGAGAAGAGCTTTTCCTGATCGACGACCATATCTGGACCCTGATGACCTTTCTGGAAGAAGAGTTCAGAGAGATCCTCGAAAAGAAGGAAGACGATTTCTTCTTTCACCCCAAGAGCGGCTGCGGGACCTGCCCCTTTTACGACCATTGCCTGGAGCGGGTCAACGCCTCAAATGACCTGTCGCTCCTTCCAGACATCCGAAAGATCCAGAAGCGCCATCTCAACAATGCTGGCATCAGGGATATCAACGCCCTTGCGAATGCCGAGAATACTGTTCTTGAAACGGCAGCCCGGGCCACGGGCGTGACCTTTGAGGGTCTCGACAAAATCCGACGGCAGGCGACCGCTACGATAAGCGGGGAAGCAATCCCCAGGGGGAGCTTCGATTCCCCACGGGATGCCTGCCTCGCCATGACCGCAGGTGAACTGGATCTTCCAGGTGAAAACTCCGGCATCCGTGCCATTGATTTCACGGATCCATCCCTTGTCCATGTCCACTTTGACATGGAATCCAATCCCTACACAGGCACGGAATATTTCTTTGGCATCCTGGTCGATACACCGGACAAAAGGGGAGGGAGGAAACAGGGTTCTCCGGAATTCTTCACAGCCCATACCTACTCCCCCGACGATGAGTTCAAGGCCTTTGAAGCGTTCCTGAGCAGAATGGACGCGATCCAAAAGGAGTCTGGAGAGGAGGGGTTCATCATCTTCCACTACGCCCATTATGAACCCACACACCTGATCCGGCTGGCTGAGAAATATAAGGGTCGCTCCAAAGACCTCGTCGACAGGGTCGATTATCTGAACCGGCAGATGGTGGACCTCTATAAACTGATTCGAAAGACCTATTTCCTGCCGGTCCCATCCTATTCCATCAAGGATGTGGTCCCCTGTATCCGGTCTCTCATGGAGAAAAAAGGACTGCCTGGCGGTCATGAATGGAAAAAGATCAAGTCTATGGCAGAGCTGGAACAGGAGCTTGCGGGAAGCGGCTGGTCAGGCCCTGAAATCCGGGAAAGCGTCAATGAGGTGCGGGAGGTCATGAAGCAATTTGAACTGACAGACGAGGCCCTCATCTTTGATGCCTCGGCCGACATGTCAGTAGTCTGGTTCAACCTCTATGTGGAACGGAAAAAGCCGGTCTGGATGAAGCTAATCGAGATCTATAACGCGGATGACCTGAAGGCCACCCGGGCTGTGGTGGACTGGTTCCTTTTCATGCAGGCCCACGATGAAGTGAAATGAACGCTGAACCTATCACCGGCATCGATATCCTAAAATTCATTGACGGCGAATTCCGCACCGCGGCCCGGGATGTCCTGGAGCTTCATGGGCTTGATATAGGGGAGCGGGTTAAACAATTCAGGTGTCTGCCGCTCGTCCACGCTGGGAATTTTGTGTTCTCGTACACGGAGAATTTATCCAAGTTCCGAACAGGCGATTATGTGCTCCTGAACCCTCATGTGCCGGAAATGAAGGGGGAAAGCATAAGCGGGGGGAGCAAACTGGTGATTCAGGTCCTGGATGAGGAAAAAAAGCGGCTCACCCTGGATGATCCCTACAATTTCTGGGGGTAACCGTTCACGGGCATCATCGGCCTAATTTACGATTGTGCGCCTCGCCGTGA
>CAZXCQ010000195.1:0-11994 GCA_964639275.1 uncultured Desulfobacteraceae bacterium
TCATATGGGGGCATGTGGAAGAAAAAAAGACCCCCATGCCACACCACTATCGATTGATCCCCTGGTTTTTGAGAAGTTACGGCAGAAGCGAGAAGTGGAGACGGAAAAATGGATTTCAGATGTTACGGGGCAGAGGATCTCATCCAGTTCGGGAAAAACGTGTTGGTTAAGATCGGTTTCCCTGAAAAACAGGCGGTTGCCGCAGCCAGGGTTCTGGTGGAAGCGGATTTGAGAGGGGATCACGCCCACGGAATCGCGGGTGGTAGCAGCCTGGATGATATTATTGCAAAGGTATATCATGATGAGGGAAGGCCGGGATTTACAAGGACTCAGATCGCGGATTTCACAACAGACACCCAGAAGTATCCGACGACCCTATCCCTTGATGCACAGGGCACCCTGGGGCACTATGTCGCCCTAGAAACTATCCCGCAGTTAATTGAGATTGCGAATAAATTTGGGTATGCAAAGGCGTACATCCGAAACTCGACCCATTTTGGAGATTGCGGGATCTATTCCGAAATGATCGCGAGCCATGACCTGGCAGCCAGGGTCACGTGCACCAGCCCACCCCACAGCAAGCCTTTTATTGAACTTCAAGAGAGGGAGGAAGAACAATCCCCGGAAAACCGAGCCAGATACGACGGTGTGAAAAAAAGGTTTGGCACAAACCCCATTGCCTGGTCGATTCCTTATCAGGGCGGCATCATTACCATTGATATGGCCGCAACGCAAAGGGCGATCAGCCCGGCCCTGGAGGTCGCCAAACACAACTCAAAGGTCCTGGACGTCCACAAGGATGCAGGCGGGGTCTTGACAATATTGATCGGGGATCAAGAGCGACAACTCTCCGAGGTGCATCTCTTGGTTGCAAGGAGTGAGACCCGCGAAGAGGCGCTCCAAAAACTGGGTTGCGCCTCATCCATCAAACTCAGATCCGTTGAAAAGGGGCTGCTCAAGGGACCGCAAGGGGAGAATATCCTTTTCCCCCTTGCCTTTGACGAGGTCTTTAAAACCCATTTCTGGGTGGCACCCCTGGGCGACACCTACTTTGGTTACAAGGGGTTCGGGCTGAACATGCTGATCGAACTCGACAATGTCATCGGCGGGGGCACGCCGGGTTTGATTCGTATTCTGGACAGCCCGGGTAAACGGACAACGCTTGAAAGGGTGTCACAAACCCTTGAGGCCTATGCCATTGATATTGTTGTCCCCCTGGAAGAGGCAAAGCTGAGGCTCAAAGAGGCGGTGGATACGACCGTCGGATGCGGCAATCGTCTGATGCATTTGCCCGGTCAAAAAGAACAGGAGACCCGAAGGGAGTATCTCGCCAATGGGATCCCCATGACCGCTGAAAGGATCGGGCGACTCAAAGACGTGGCAGCGGACAAAAGGGTAGGGATTTCTTTTGATCTGGTGCCACTCAATGACATGGGGGCAGCCATAAGTCAACTACTATCGGTTGAACCTAATAACTTGGCGGGTTAACATGGATTCGTCAAGTGAATTGCAGGGCTCGCCAGGTCGGTAAAGACTGCCGCTGCAATGCCCTGGTGCGGCATCGGCTACCCATGGGAAAGCCGGGGCTGATGCTCCCATCTCTCATTGATCTCGCTCTGCAATTCCTGAACATCCTCACCGGAGAGCCCTTCAAACCTGCCCTGAAGGCGGAGGTAGTCGGTCACGGGTCTCAACTCTGAAGGCTGATAGGTGATTCGCGGGGTGCCATGGTCCACCTCATAAAGTGTCCAGAACCCGGTTTCTACGGCCATGCGTGCCACCTCAACGGTCTTGCTTTCCGCAAACCGCCACCCCGTTGGACACGGGGCGTGAATGTGAAAGTACTTAAAGCCCGGTTCCATGTCCCTTGCCTTTTCGATCTTGCTGATAAAATCCTCGGGGTATCCAACAGAGACGGTGGCCACATAGGGGATATCGTGCGCGGCCATGATCCTGGGTAAATCCTTCTTCTTTTCCGCCTTCCCCTTGAGGGTGGAGGTGGTCCAGCTAAACTTGGGCGTCAAACCACTGCGCTGGATTCCCGTATTCATGTATGCCTCGTTGTCAAAGCAGAAATAGATCCCGTCGTCATTTCTTTCGGCCGCACCCGAAAGACACGCCATGCCGATATCGCCGGACGACCCGTCCCCTGAGAGCGCAAAGACATTTATCTTTCGATCTGCCCGTATCCGCCCCTTTCTCTTCAGGACCTTGATCGCAGCGCTTATCCCGGAAATGGCGGCCGGGGCAGGCGCCATGGCAATATAAATGGACGGGATCTCAACCGACGAAGGAAAGACTCCGGCAGGAAGGGCCAAACAGGTAGCCCCCATGCTGAGGATAGAATCCTTACCCAGGGTCTTTGTAACCCACCGAAAGATCATTCCCCCCGGACACCCCGGACACAGGGCATGCCCTGGGAGAAATATCTCTTCTCTGGATAGTATGTCTGCTAGATTTCGCATTATAGCCCCCTGACCTGGTGCCACCGAATGGGGTGGGTTATATCCTCTGCATCCCGTTCCTCGAATAGATCCAGGGCAATCTCCTTGATCTCCCCAAAGGTCACATCTCTTCCACCAAGACCGATGATATGGTTGGTTAAGAGGGGGGAGTCGTGCCGCTTTCTGAGACAATGGGAAAGTTCCAGAAAGACCGCCCCCCCGGCGCCAATCGAGACATCCCTCTCCAGCACGGCCACGGCCTTGAGGTCTGACAGGGATTCTCTGAGCTCCGCGTCAGGGAAAGGCCGGAAGGCCCTGAGTTTGACCAGGCCAATGGGTATTCCCTCATCCCTTCTCAAGTGATCGACCACGTCCCTTGCTGTTGAAACCATGCTGCCCAGGGTCAAAAGGGCAACCTCTGCATCTTCCATCATCTCGGTTGAGATAAGACCGCCATATCTTCTACCAAAGGCCTCGCCAAAGCGTTCATCCACCTCCTGAATCACGCCTTTTGCAGCATCCATGGCCACCTGTTGCTGATACCGGTATTCGGTGTAGTAGGAATCATCCAGGACCAGCTGGTGTACGGACATGGGCCTGTCCGGGTCAAGGATGACATGCTCCGGCCGGTATGGCGGCAAAAAGCGGTCCACCTTTTGCTGGTCAAGGATCTCGACCGGCTCCATATAATGAGAAATGATCATCCCTTCAAAACAGATCCCCACGGGCAAAAGTACCCTTTTGTCCTCTCCGATGCGATAGGCCTGAATAATCATATCATGGGCTTCCTGGGCCGACTCGGTGTAGATCTGGATCCACCCCGTATCCCTTTGATCCAGCGAATCACCGAGATCCGGGCAGATGGTGGTGGGTGGGCCGATTGTCCGGTTCACCATGGCCATGACCACAGGCAGGCGGAGCCCTGAGGCAACAAAGAGGTTCTCATGCATATAGACCAGACCTTGCGCCGAACTGGCCGTAAAGGTCCTGGCCCCTGCGGCCTGAGCCGCAATGGCAACAGCCATGGCCGAGTGCTCGGATTCCACGGGCACAAACTCCGCATCCAGCTCCCCGCTCTCAACAAACGCGGCCATCTTTTCCATGATGTGGGTCTGAGGGGTAATTGGATAGACAGGGACCACTTCCACCCGGGCGAGCCTGGCACCATGGGCGGCTGCATAGTTTCCGGTCAACATCTTGCGCTTTTCCACGATTATCCCTCTCTTTCCGCTTCGATCATAATGGCTCCGGCCGGGCACTCATTCCGGCATATGCCGCAGCCCTTGCAATAGTCATAATCGATGGCGTACCGACCTGTATCTGAGTCGAGTTGAACCGCGCCATCCGGGCAGAAGAGATAGCAGTTTCCGCACATCTTGCAGACACCGCAGCTCAGACATCGCGTCGCCTCCTGGTTGACCTCCTCCGGATTCATTCCGATCTTGATCTCTCTAAAGTCCCTGGCACGATCAACCGGGGACAATTTGCGGGGCTCGGGACGTGAAAGAGGCCGACAATAACCCAGGTTCAGGTCATCCAGGGTGGCGGTCTTCTGACTCCTTGGGACTGGTTCCGTATCAAGGCCCAGGTGCGCACGCATGGTTCGCGCCAGGGACCCTTCTTGAACGAGCTTGTGCAGGTTGTCTCCCCGCAAATAATGATCCATGGCGATCGCCGCGCGCTTGCCCGAACCGATGGCCTCGGAGACGTTCCTGGGTTGATCGATAACATCCCCTCCGGCAAAGATCCCCGAAATCGTGGTCTGGAGGGTCTCCGGATCAACCTGGATTGTCTCTCCGGGACCAACCCGGATTTTGCTCTCTTCCAGAAAAGAGAGGTCCGTGGACTGACCGACCGCCATGATAATGGCGTCGGCCTTTAGGGCCTGCGTGATGCCCTCGTCGTATACGGGTGCGAATCGGCCTTCCTTGTCAAAGACCGAGGTGCAGCGTTTGAGTTCTATCCCCGTGACTCTACCGTTTTCGGCCACGATCCGGTGGGGGGCCCAGCCGTTGTGGAACGACACACCCTCTTCAAGGGCATCCTCCTGCTCCCACAAGTGGGCGGGCATCTCGTCTCTTGATTCCAGGCTCGCCATCCGGACCGAATCGGCCCCGAGACGAAGCGCGGTCAGGGCCACATCGATGGCCACATTGCCGCCGCCGATGACCACCACATCCCCCTTCAGGCCGGTGGATCTGCCGGAGTTTACCTCTCTCAGAAACTCAATCCCCCAGTAGACGCCATCCGCGGCCACACCTTCCACATCGAGTCTTCGGCCCAAGGGGGCCCCGGCCGAAACAAAAACGGCCGCGTAGCCGGCCTGTTGGAGACCGCTGAGGGTGAGATCCTTACCAACGGGACTGTTGGTCCGGATCTCCACCCCTGCCGCGCGGATATTCTCGATATCTCTCGAAAGTACCTCCTTTGGGAGCCTGTATCTCGGGATCACCTGACCCATCATCCCTCCGGGCTCGGTCTGGGCCTCGAACACCGTGACACCATATCCCATCAAGGCCAGAAAATAGGCACAGCTCAATCCGGCCGGTCCAGAGCCCACAACAGCGATCTTCTTGTCCTGCCCTTCCCTGAGGCGGATGGGTTCAGACCTCCTGTCAAAGAAATGGTCTGCCAGATACCGTTCAATCGCCTGAATCGACAGGGCACCATCCATATCCTTGCGGTTGCACGATTCCTGGCATGGATGATAACAGACCCTCCCGCAGACCCCGGGGAATGGATTCTCAAGTCTCAGTGCCCACCAGGCCTGATCGATCTCCTTATTAGTAACACCGGAAATAAATCTATTGATCCAGTTCCCCAGGGGGCAACCCCCTAGACAGGGCGGGGTCATCTCCTGAAACGCCGGCCGCATATACCGCCACAATCCGGTTTTTGTCCTCCCGGGCGGAATCCCGATTGCTGTTGCGCCTATGGGCAGTTCCATATAGGTACGGAGTCTTATCGGATCCGGGCCTAATGCCTTTGAGTGGGTCATCACAAACCTCGCAGATTTTCATAGCCCATCTGAGCTGCCTTCCAATTCAATTCCACCTTTTCCTCGGGAAAGAAATCAGGCAACGCCTTATAAACTGATTCAAGGGAGATCTCCTTGACCGCCGCACAATAGGCGCCCAAGATGGTCACATTGGTGATCGGAATTGTGGTCTTTCCGTAAATCTGGTGGGCGATCCTGGTGGCATCGACCGTAAAGAGGCTCTGCGCCCTTTCCACAATGGACGGGGGAAGTCCATCCCCCCGGTCGGGGTAATTGATGATGGCCGTCCCATCGGGTTTTATATCCCCCAGGGGGTTTAGCATCTTAAAGAGATTGAAATCCATGACCACGACCACATCGGGAGAATAGACCTTTGTACGGATGACGATGGGTTTATTGTCCACCCTGACATAGGCCACCACCGGAGCCCCCCGTCTTTCTCCACCAAACTTCGGAAAGGTCTGGGGCCAATACCCCTCCGCAAATGCGGCCGTGGCCAATATCTGGGCGGCAGTGACGGCCCCTTGACCACCGCGACCATAGATGTTTATCTCCTTCATGTGGCTGCCCCCTCATCTGGAAAGTATTTCGCGCCTGGCACGGATATCTCAAAGCAGACAGACCCGAATGATCGGGCCGGCCGGGGTACTGAAAGGTCACGCCTTCTGTTTGGGGGGAAGTATAGGAAGGGGATGGAGTGAGTGTCAAGAAGAAAGCCACCGCTTGACAGCAACCCCCCTTTACAATCCCCGCAAATATTGCTAAAAAATCCCAGGTTCTGCTTTATGAAAACCGACACAGCCTGTTCAATATCCATTTTCTGACTAACCACGCCAACCAACAATTCACTATCCAGGGGAATGGATAAAGGATGCGCTGACATTCCATGAAAATGAAGCGCCTGCATTTCAAAAAAACTTATGTCCAATAGAGGAGGGTCCTATGCCAAAGAAAATGATCCATGATCTTTTGAAAATGAAGCGTGAAGGAGAGAAGATCACCTTTCTCACCGCCTACGATTACCCGACGGCCCAGTTTGCCGAGACAGCCGGTCTGGATATGCTGCTCGTGGGGGATTCGCTGGGCATGTGTGTCTATGGATATCCGGGGACCATCCCGGTGACCATGGACCAGATGATCGTTCACGCAGAGGCGGTCCGCCGCGGTGCACCCAACACCTTTGTCATCGGGGATATGCCCTTTATGAGCTATCAGAGCTCATCGGAGAAAGCGGTTGAGAATGCCGGCCGGTTTTTGAAAGAGGCCCACTGCGATGCCATCAAGGTGGAAGGGGGCGTTCGGGTGACCGACCGGATCCGGTCCATTGTGGACGCGGGCATCGTGGTCATGGGCCATATCGGCCTGACTCCTCAGAGTTCCGGACAGCTGGGGGGGCACAAGGCGCAAGGCCGGACGGCGGAGGCCGCCAAGCTGGTGGTCGAGGATGCCCTGGCCGTTCAGGACGCAGGTGCCCAGATGATCCTGTTGGAGGCGATTCCCCCCGAGGTGGGGGGGTATATCACCAGGCGCCTGGAGATTCCGGTCCTCTCCATCGGTGCGGGCCCTTATTGTGACGGCCAGATTCTCATTGTATCCGATATGATCGGACAGTTTCAGGCCTTCACCCCCAAATTCGTCAAGAAGTACGGGAATGTGGCAGAGGTGATTACAAGCGCCATGAAGGCGTATGTGGAAGAGGTCAGGACAGGTGCGTTTCCCACGGATGAACACTGCTACCATATGCTTCCGGGCGAAAAAGAGAGGTTTGAGACCGAGATGGGGTGATACTTTTTGTTCTTTTACTCACTACTTTGCCCACCTCTCACTCCAGTTTACCTTTTAGGGCCTGCAAAGAGACAATTTCAGATTGACAAACCCTGGCTGTTTTGCCTATTTACCCCTCTGCAGGCCGGGAGGATCGGACTCTATTTATTTCAAAAAAGGTGACACTTTAGCCCCTTGAAACCCGGGCCGTGGGGGTTTCGTTTTAAAGGGTGTATAACTCGCCCGTAAGAGAGCCTAAAGAAATCACCTGCCATAGGTGAAAACAGGGGGCAGTATTTGCTGGGAAGTGTTATGGTTTTTGGCAACGTGGATCTCCGTGATTTCTTAACGCTCTCTAACGGTCTCAAACAGGCTTGTCTGCCTCAGGCAGGGATACACCCTTTAAAACGGAACCCCCATGGCCCGATCCCACTGCCAATTTTGAAAAGGGCTAAATTGATACCAAAAAAGAGAGATGACGCATGCGTGAAATTGAAAAAACCGAGGAATTTTTTAAAAAGGGGTATAGTTGAACCCAGTCAGTTCTGGCCGGTTTCGGCCAGAAATATGGCCTGGGGCAGGACATGGCCTTTACACTGGCCCGGGCCTTTGGCGCCGGAATGGGGTTAGGGAGCATATGCGGGGCGGTTACCGGGGCGTTTATGGTCCTGGGGTTTTGCCATCAGAATGAGGATGATGAACGCCAGGCCAGATACAAGACCTATGACCTCGTCAAGGAATTTGTCGAGAATTTTAAGAAACGCCATGATACCATTATCTGTAAAGAACTCCTGAAAGGGGTGGACCTCTCAACAGAGGCGGGGAAAAAAGAGGCTCAAGAGCGACAACTCTTTACAACCGTTTGTCCCCAATATGTCCGGGACGCCGCCATGATCCTTGAGGGCATCTTGTAGCCAACCACGATCGAGGCAAAGGAGAAGCCATCAGAATCAGATAACCACTTCCCCACAGTATCTTGGCCTCCTGCCATTCCTACCGCCGGCCTTTAGCGAATTTGTATGGGTTATTTGTCCGCAGACTATTTTGCTTCCGGAAAACTACCAAAACGCACGGGCAATGATCATCCTATTTTGTCGCCATACGGGATGTTTCGTGCCGCAGATGGAGCGGTGGCTATCGCCCCGAGCAGCGAGGAATCATACCAGCGACTTCTTGCCGCGCTTGACCTTACCCGTCTAAACGATGATCCGGACCTGGCTACCAACGATCTACGGATGGCGAACCGTTCCAGGATTAATGCCCTGGTAGAGGAAAAAATCAGGGTCAAACCAAAGGCTTACTGGATAGAGAGGTTAAACAAGGCCGGGGTCCCCACCGGGACGGTCCAGGATCTCAATGGGGTGTTTGACGACCCGCAGGTGCTGCATCAGGAAATGGTGACCGCGATCGAACACCCAGGCTACGGGAAGGTCAAAATGACCGGTTTTCCCATTAAGATGCGCAACAATCCCTGCAAAATGAGCCTGCCCGCGCCCAGGCTGGGAGAACACACCGAAGAGGTTCTTGCTGAGCTCGGTATGGATAGGTCTGAAATCAAGAGACTGCGAGCCAAGGGAGTAATCTGAACTCTCAGTCAATGGAGGCACGATGGTACTCTCAAAAATCATCTTAGGTCTGGTCCTCCTTGTGTTTGGCCGGAGGCTTTTCTGGCTTTTTGTTGCCATTGCAGGGTTTTTGGTCGGCACGGAGTTTGCCGCTGTGATCCTTGCCCATCAACCGCAGTGGATAATGTTTTTGGTTGCCGTGGGCGCCGGTCTTCTTGGGGCATTGCTTGCCGTGATTGCCCAGCGCGTCGCCTTTGGCATAGCAGGGTTTTATGCCGGTTCTTACCTGGCCCTGATGGTGGCTCGGTCATTTGCCACCCCGAACTCCAGTATGGTCATCTTTATTGTGGGTGGAGTGATTGGGGCGGTCTTGGCTGTCCTGATCATGGACTGGGCAATCATTGGGCTCTCTTGCCTGGTCGGCGCTGGAGCGATCGTCCGGGCGTTGGCGCTGGGGCCGGGGACGGGCGCCATCGTCTTCCTGGTGCTGGTGATCTTTGGAGCCTTTGTGCAAACAAGGCTCGTGCCCCACCCCAAAAAGACATAACACCGCGCTTCACAAGCCTCTTATCGAGATTGTTACAATGGAGTGTGACATGTTAAAGATGCTAGCAAAGAAGATCTTTGGCACACGCCCCCCTGCAGGACCCAAAGGGGGGTTCTTTCTTAATGTCCGCTGTGGTGTTTGCGGCGAAGAATTCAACCTTTTTGTAAACAAATCTACGGATCTTATCCAGGATTTTGACGAGAGCGATGAGGTGACCTACCTATTGGATAAGGAGATTATCGGTGGCAGCTGTAGAAATCTGATCCGTGTAAGGATGAAGTTTGATGGGGCCAGGAATCTGGTATCACGGGAAATCAAAAATGGAGAGTTTATAGCAGACTAACGTTGATTCATTCGTAAAAACCCATCAATGCCAGCAAAATCAACCACCTCTGGATACCCGGTCCCCACCTTCGCGGGGACCGGCGTTGCGGGCATGATGGGAACTCACTCTGAGCAATTCTTTAAGAAGGCGACCAGTTCATTATTAAAGGCCTTGCCCTGCTCTATATTGGACAGGTGAGCGGCAGAAGGGAGCACCACCAGCCTCGAGTTGGGGATGCGTGCATGCATCGCCTCGGAGGCCGCCACGGGTGTCCCGGGATCGTCTTCTCCGACCATGATCAGGGTGGGGATTTTGATCCCGGAGAGTCGTTCCAGGTAATCGAGATTCCGGATGGCCTCGCAGCAACCAACAAAGCCCGCCACTGGCGTTGCGAGAAACTGCCTGCGGATCATTTGCACCTCAGGAGGGCTGGCATCGAGATAGGGTGGCGTAAACCATCGCTCAAGGGTTGCCTGGACCAAGGCCTCCATCCCTTTTTGAAAGGCCGTATCGATTCGTTCCTGCCAGATGGGTTGTGCCTCCTCCGCAACCACGGCCGCGGTATCACAAAGGGCGAGACATCCAACCCGTTCCGGATAATTCAAGGCCATACACTGACCGATCATTCCCCCCATGGACAAACCCACCCAGTGGACCACGTTGATACCCAGGGCGTCAAGCAACCCGATGGCGTCAGCCCCTAACTGCTCAAGGCTATACGCGCCTGAAGGGGCTTCGGTGCCGCCGTGCCCTCGCGTGTCGTAGCGGAGTACCTGGAAGTGGGCCTCCAGGGACGTCATCTGGGGCTCCCACATGGCCAGGTTGCAGCCCAGAGAGTGGCTTAATACCACTGTCTGACCGCCCTCTTTACCGGACAGTTCATAATTCATCTGAATGCCATTTGCGCTTGCTTTCATGGTCTTTGCTCCTCCTTGTAATCTCCCCTGATTAGAGAGAGGTAATGATTATGCCTTCATCCTGGAGACTCGCTATCTCGTGGGGTTCGTAACCAAGCCAGTTTTCGAGGATGAAATGGTTGTGTTCCCCCAGCCCAGGGGCGGGCATCCGGATGCTGCCGGGGGTCCTTGAAAATTTGTATGGGATACCGGGTATATCGACGGTCCCGAATTCCTTGTGAAACACCTTCTCAAACATACCGCGCTGTTTCAGATTCTCGTCCTCAACCACTTGGTCAAGCGTATAGGCGATGCCACAGGGCACCTTCTTCTTCTCAAGGATGGCGATGATCTCTTTTGACGGGTGTTGCGTCGTCCATGCCTCAATCAGGCTGACTGCCTCCTCGTGGTTGTGGATCTGGACCACCAGATTGGAGAACTTCGGGTCCGAGGCCATCTCGGGACGACCGATGGTTTCACACAGATCTTTCCATTGTCTCGGCGTCATGGCAACGATGGCGACTTTGCCGTCCTTTGATCCAAAAAAGCCATAAAAGGGCATCCGGTCCGAAGAATTGAGGACATCCTCGGGCCGCCTGCCAAGGACCTTTTCAACATCCGCCCTAATCGGACCCATCCCCTTGTGGGCCATGGCCCTGTAGTTGTTAAAATAGAGGACGTCCTGCATGGACACATCGATATACTGACCCTCATTGGTGTTCATCCTGTGAATGAGGGCCATAAGCGCGGACAGGGCCGCATAAGCACCGCTCATGAGGTCCCCCCAGTGGTTGGTGGGAGGCACCAAGGTCTCCGTATCGTTCCAGAACTGGCCCGAAGTTGCCTGGGCGATGATATCAAAGGCGGCCCTTTCGGGGTTGACGCCTCTGGCCCCAAAGCCGGATATGGCTATGTAGATAATATTGCCCCTGACCTTCCTGATATCGTCATACCCCAGGTTATATCTCTCCAGACTCCCCGGTATGAGGTTGTGAACAAAGATGTCACAATCGGCCAAAAGCCTCTTCACGACTTCCTGGCCCTTTCGCTTTCTCCAGTTGATGGCCATTCCATACTTGTTGCGGTTGAGTATGGAGTAGTTTCGCTCCACCCCGCCAAGCAACTTAAATATGAGCCGGAGCGTATCCCCTTCAGGGGGTTCCACATGCACCACCTGTGCCCCCATATCGGCGAGTATCTGCGTGCACCTGGAACCCGAGATAAACTGGGCCATATCAACGACCTTAACACTCTCCAGAATCTGCATTGTATTCACCATTTCCGGGATGCCCTTTGCCGCATACCTGGGAGCTCCGGCATTTTTGATAGCAGAGTTTCCAATGGATCGCAAGGATTTCCCACCTCCCTCTAAACACAAAAGATCCTCTTTCCGTAACATCTAGGGCTTGCGCAGAAATAACTTCGCAGAATTGGCGTCCAGATTTGGGTCAGATT
>CAZXCQ010000196.1:0-11940 GCA_964639275.1 uncultured Desulfobacteraceae bacterium
AAGATGACCCGAAGATGGGATGCGAAAATGTGAAGTTATTTCTGCGCAAGCCCTAGGTACTGTAAAGACAGGGTAATTTACTGGAACCATGGATATTTTTTGCAACATCGGGGTTTACATCCCTGAACCGACGGAATAATATAAAATTTTTATTATCATCTGTTTTGATTTCTGAGTTGATTTCGGAAGAAGACTGCGAACGGACTTTTTTGGACAATGAGGACATATGGACATCAAAAGCGCATTGGACGTATTTTTGAACCCTGAATCGGTGGCGGTCATCGGGGCCACAGACAGACCTGGATCATGGGGCTCATTTATCATGCAGGGTCTCCTTTCAAGAAACTATTCCGGAAGGATATACCCGGTCAATTCAAATGCCAAAAAGGTCTTTGGCATTCCGGCCTTTAAGGAGATAAAGGACATTGAGGGACCGATCAGCCTGGTGGTCATCACCATACCAGCCGATTCACTTGACAAGATAATCACTGACTGCGGCCAAAGGGGGGCGAAAGGGGCTACCATCATCACGGCAGGCTACGGAGAGAGCTCGGAGGAGGGCAAGGCACGAGAAAAGACCCTTTCCCGTATTGGACAATCTTACGGCATGCACCTCCTTGGCCCCAACGTGAGCGGAACCTTTAACCTTCATGCCGACTTTAATGCATCGGCATCACCTGCCGAACATCTCGTGTGTAACACTCTGGGCGCCATCTGCCAGGGGGGATACGCCATTTACGACCTCCTGGCCTCGGGTTGTTCAAGGGGCATGGGTGTGGGGAAGTTTGTCCACACGGGCAACGAGTGCGATGTGACGGCCACGGACTTCCTGGAGTATTTCGGTGATGACCCTGATGTTGAGGTCATCCTTATGTACCTTGAAACGGTCCGCGATGCCCGGCGTTTTGTTGAGCTGGCCCGGAGGATTTCAAAGAAAAAGCCCATTGTGGTCTACAAGGGTGGAAGGACACCAGGCTCTGCCCGTGCGGCTAAAAGCCATACGGGTGCCCTGTCCGGGTTAAGGGAACTGTATCAGGGGGTGTTCCATCAGACCGGGATTATCGCCTCCCCCACCATGGAACTCCTGCTACCCCTTGGTCACGCTTTCCTTGAAAGGCCTCAGATGCGGGGGAGGAGGGTGGCCATCGTAACCATGGGGGGCTCATGGGGTGTTGCCCTTTCGGACGTCATGGAGGAATCCGGGCTCACTGTGCCTGAACTGAGTCCAAGGCTCCAGGAATCCCTGAGAACCATTGGCATGCCCCCAAGGGCATCAACAAGAAATCCGGTTGACATCGGCGCATCAGGCCGGTTTTTTGAAGAGGATATCATCATGGCCCTCGGGAGAGAGATCCTATCCTCCGGTGAAGTGGATGCAATGGTCCTCCACGGCATGGGAAGGCCGGGGATGCTTGCAGAGGATGCCCCATACAGGCTCAAGCTCTTTCTTGAGATCAACAAGCGCATAGTCAAGGGTTTCAGTAAAATGGAAAACGAGACAGGCCTCCCCGTATTGATCGGGAGCATTTATACTCCATGGGAAAGCCAGGTGGTTTATGATCTCAATCGGGAAGGGGTGCGAATCTACAACCGGCTCGATGAGATAGCCCAGATCCTCTCCTTGATGCATACCTACTGGAGGGGCGGGCAGAAACGCTGAGACCTGCCCTCCCATTACCCTATTTTTTGGGAGTTTCTGAAACCTGTTTTAGCTTCAAAATGACCCTCAGATTGACAATCAGCAGAAAACTCAGGGGACATATCCACAAGAGATTTAACTTACTTAGATCCATAAACAGGAAACTTATCAAAATGATAGTCCAGGCAATGACTAATCTTGGCGCAGTGCAAATAATACCCATTGCTATGCCCTCGTTGGGCTTACTATTGTCGCCGCCTTTCACCACCTTTAGCCAGCGGATAAAAAGGGCAATGGTAAGCCCTAACATCGCGATCCATATGATCCATTCTAATACTGCCATAATCTTTGGTAGCTAAGACCTGGTCTGACAGCGATCCTTTTTCGAGATAATCTTATTCAAGCTCATAATGCAGCCTTAACGCCTGATTGACCTTCACCATGATTTCTTTTGGGAGATGCGCGATCTTCTTAATAAGACGAATCTTGTCTACAGCCCGGGTCTGATTGACCATAACTTTAGAGCGGGTTCTTAAGCCCTGCGTGCCTGATGGTATTTCAACCTCGAAAGAATAAACCCGCTTTATATTTGAGGTGATCGGGGAGATAGAGACTATGGGGGAATGAACATTGTTTATGTCGTTTGACACCACGAGGGCCGGCCGGGTCTTTTTGGCCTCAGCACCAACCGTCGGATCAAAATTGACCAGGAAGACATCCCCTCGTTTAACCGAGGCCATCGCCTATGACCCCTTCAAATTCCCTATTGACCCGACGGATTTCGCTGGCTGCCTCCTGGTATTCGGCAGCAAGCCTTTGGTCTCTCTTATCTTTGACAAGGCGCCTGATCGCCTCTGTGACAAATTGGCTCCTCTTCCTGGATTCCACCTCGTTAGAAAGCTCTGCAAAGACTTCTTTGGGAAGGCTGATGTTGATACGAACAGATTTCATTATGTCCTCCAAATGTGTCTTTAAAAGAACAATAATTTCCAACACTATTTATGTCAACGTTTTTATGCATTAGCCGGTCAAACCTGAGGCGCAAGGCATAGATCTGCCTCTTTTGCCATATCAGAGGAAAAGAGGGTGAATGGTTATTTGGATAGAATGGATGTTTTCTATCGTAAATCGTGTTATTCTTATAATCCTATTGCAGCATATCCAGGATGCAGTACGGTTTTTTCCAAATAAAAGCTCCATAAACCCTGCTTTGATCATGGGAGGTGCCCTATGGACCCGATATCCACAATCCTGGCGGCATTGGTGGCCGGAGCGGCCGCTGCGACAATGCCCTCGCAATGCTGGGCGATCCCCGGTTCCGGGCCGACGCTTGGTTTCTGCCCGATGACGAAATGCTGGGTTTCAAAGAAATACGCAGGGGTCCAGTTACAATGGGCACCGATGAGGAGAATATCCCCCACTTGCTGCAGGGTTTCGGCGGAAAAGAAGAATAGTATCAATACAAAATTCCATTGCACAAGCCTTTTGTGGAGAGCTTTTTCATGTCCGTCTATCCGGTCACCGTGGCCCAGTTCAAGGCCTTTGTGGGGGAAAGCGGACATGAACCAGCGGATGAAGACAGTATGAAAGGTGTGGCAAATCATCCAGTAGTCTATGTGTCGTGGCACGATGCCGTGGCCTACTGCGAGTGGCTGACAGCCAAAATCCGGGAATGGGATGAAACCCCTGAATCGATAAAGCGGCGGCTGAATCATGATGGTTGGGTGGTGCGTCTCCCGACGGAAACTGAATGGGAGAAAGCGGCAAGGGGTCGAGATGGTCGGATCTTTCCATGGGGCGACGAACCCGATCCAGACAGGGCCAATTATGGTGATACCGGAATTGGCTCCACCAGTCCGGTGGGGTGTTTTCCAAAGGGAGCCAGCCCATATGGTGTTCTGGATATGAGCGGAAATCTCTTTGAATGATGTTCCACCAAGTGGGAGGGAAATTACCAAAACTACAGGAATGATAATAGTCCTGAAGGTGATGGGCCTCGCGTGTTGCGCGGTGGCTCGTTCTACTTCTTCCCGAGGTTCGTGCGGTGCGCTTCCCGCATCAGGTACTATCCGTACGACGGGAACGAGGGCGTCGGCTTTCGTGTGGTGGTTGCTCCCAGGCTCAACTTTGACCCCTGATTGCTCTGGGGCTCTGGTTCGCGGCGAATTTTTTGAAAACAGGTCGCACTTTGGTAGAAATTCTTAAATCCCCGGTCACACTCGGCCTGCTATTGTGTCTAATAGGTAGTAGTTTATTTGCGGAAGAGGAGTGGACCTGATAACAGGATAGAAAGGGGAAGGAGGTAAAAGGAAATGGGAATCGATCAAAACACATGGGATTTTTTTCAGAAACACCTGGGTTATAGCGATGAAGAAATGGGGAAATTCAGGGAAAACCCGAGGAATGCGGATGTCATTTCCAAGGCCCCTGCGTTAATGGACAAGACCATTGTTATTGAGGTGAAGGAATCCCACGGGTGCAACAGCCAGCATAAGGCGGGTGATAAGTTCTATTTTGATGGGGCGGGAAATCTGATCACCAAGTTAAACTCGAAAAGGATCTGTATCTTTGCCCTGAGTTCAATGGCATCTTTAATTTTTGCTTTCAGTGAACTTTTCTATGCAGGGGTTGATCCCAATGAAATGCGGTTTAAGAGAACCGGCTGCTTTGACGTGGGTGTACAGTGTGGTGGTTGGGGCCGTGTTGTCCTGGAGATCAGTCTGGAAGACCGGAAAAAGTGAATGCCATTTAGCCCCTTGTTTATATAAAGTATAACATTAATAAGATACTGAAAGCAGCTAATAAATAAGATAGAAAATAGAAGTAAGTCCTAATTTGGCACGAAGGGTTCAATCTGGAGTGGGAAAGGAGAGAAGTCGGGTCAAACTTTTCGTTGACTCACCCATCGGAGGTGTCTATATGTGAGACGGACCTGAAATGCACCCATATCTATATCTTGAAGGAGGTCATCCGATGGAGAAAAGCAAGGTTGTTCAACCCGGCGAGATCAAGTGGGAACCCCACCCACAGCTGGCAAACGCAAAAGTGAGCTATCTCCTGTCAAAGAGAGATGAGAAAGCAGACCTCACATGCCTCCTGGTGCGTCTGCCTGCGGGGACGGAGGTGGAAAGACACATCCATGAGAATTCCGATGATATCGTTTTCGTGGTAAAGGGTAGGGCAAAGATGTGGATCGACCAGGTAGGAGATGTTCCCATGGTGGAAGGCGCGTTTATCAGGATTCCAAAGGGGGTCCTGCATCAGCCGCATGATATTGAGGAAGACCTCCTGGTCTATGACGTCTTTTATCCCTTTCTGGCGTAAAGGAGGGCCTTGAGGACAGTCTTTTAGGTAGAAGCTATTTCCCGGTCCCGGCGCTAACCCGCGCCGGGACTGGCCGGAACTTCCGTGGTGCTGCCAGCCAGATGGCCGCACATCCTATACCAAACAGAATTATTGCGACAACAAATGCACTCTTGTAATTGCGGGTCATTTCAAATATCCACCCACCCAGCCAAGGCCCTATTGACCCTCCAGCGGCAAAACTGAACCACACAAAACCAATGATTGCCCCGACCCTTGGCCCCTGGAAGATATCAGTGGTTGAGGCGACTATCGGTGGTGTGCTCATCCCGATGCTAAAACCGACAGACGTGGCATAATAAAACAGCATCCATGGCCGCGTATTGTCTTCAATGAAGATGAGCGTTAATATGCCGGAGATGCCAATAATGGTACCGATCGTCAGAGTGGACTCGCGTCCAATTCGATCGGAGATCAGTGATACCAGACAGCCCAGAGAAAAAAAGGCCCCAAAGAGGGACAATACCGACGAGGCATAGGTCCTGGAGTACCCCATATCCATAGCGAAGGCTATATGATGGGCGACCAGGGTGTGCTGCGTTATCCCCCACAGACAAAACGTTGAAAGGCATAACATCCAGAAGCGGCCGGTCTTGACCGCCTTTGACAAGGTCCAGTCTATACCCGACCAAGCCGGGGCCTTGATCCAAGCCCCTTCTGTTTCTCTGTCTGACGAAACCCCACTTGCCTCTGAGATGCCGTCGGGGGTAAGACCTTTGTCCCTGGGATGGTAGCGTACGACAAGGAGTATGAGGGGCAACATAAGGCCAATCACGATGATTGCCTCAATCAAAAAGGTGTTACGCCAGTTTACAGTATCGATCAGAAAGGCTATGCCTGGATAGCAGGCAAAGGACCCACCGACACCGAAAAACAAAAATGAAAAGGCCAAACCTCGCTTTTTTTCGAACCAATTCCTCAATACGGCGGTGAAAGGCACTGCACCCATAAAGGAAAGGCCGACCCCGGTCAGGACCCCAAAACTCAAATAGAAATGCCAGGGCTTGTCTGCAAACCCTGACAGGGTCAGCCCCAGGCTTAGCAGTATAGCGCCAAAGGCCATGGTCTTGCGCGGGCCTATTCGATCAACCAATCCGCCTGCCAGCGGAGCAGCCAGACCGTAAACCAGAAGGTGAATGGAGAATATGGCGGCTGTCATGTCTCTCGGCCATTGGAAATCAGTAAGGAGGGAGGGAAAAATCACTGAGAATGAATATCGAGCCCCATAGCCAAGGGCATATGATACGATTCCTGCACCGACTATGACCCACCCGTAAAAGATAAAGTGGTGTTTTTTCATTGCAGAATTGACGCTCAGCTTTGGGTCAGATTTGCTTGCCGCGATTGAGTGAAGCCACCCGGGGGAAACAGACTACGCCCCAGGGGAATAGGCTACGTATTCTGCGGGGCATCCATTTCACAGGGCAGGCAGGAATAGCGAACTATTTCGAGGACTTCACGGTTGAGCGACGACCGAAGATGGCCCGAAGCTGAGATGACAAAATGTGAAGTTATTTTTGAGCGAGCCCTGAGTCGCGGGATTTCAGAAAAGCAATCTTAGAAAGCATTTAACCCGCTTTATTGAGAAGATACAGTTACTTTGGTCCGGCTCACATTGCAGACCGAAAAGGCACTCCCATGTTACTATTCGAGTGCCTTTTTTGCTCATTAACTACTTGGGTTTGGCAGCCTCAACCCTATCAGTTTTCGGCTGTGCCCCTTGTGGAGAAGTCCTGACGTCCCCTCTCACACAAATCCCGCATTGTTCTTTAACCATACCGTGTTTACATCTAGCCACCACGAACGAATTCCTTTCTGGTTTGAGACATCTTTTTGATCTTCCAAAAAAGGCAAGATGGTTCAAAAGCAAATAACCAGGCCAAAAGACCTGGTTTTCTGGATTTCAATAAATAGGCATCTTTTGAAATGCCCGGACTATATGGGATGGGCGCCATCTTGTCAAGGGGGAGTTACAGAAATGTCAGAAACGCGAAATGGTCCTTTTCCTTCAATTACCGGGTTTGGAGGCAAAAGTCACATCAGCGCCGGTCAAATATATCTTTACATTTTTTGCGGCAAGGGTCTCTGCTTCACGCTCCTTCTCCAACTCCTGCGCCCTTTGAGGCGTTTCAACGAGTCGTCTTAATTTTCTCTCCAGCTTTCTTTTTTTTGATTTACTGATAATACCGTCCAGATAAATGGCATAGGGGACCTTTGCCTTGCCTGTGGTAGAATGGGCGAGTTCAAAAAAGATGTTTTTCCCATAGATGATATCAAGGTAATTCTTGCCTTCAAAAAAGATGGCCGAGGAGTATTCCGTATGATCACCCGTATTATTTTCGTGAAGTCTTACGACCTGTGACCCAAAGAGGAAGTGGACGATCTTATTATCGGCAAGTAGCTCTCCTGACGGGCTGATATCTTCAACCTGTTTTATGGCATTAATGACGGTTATCTCAACTCTGGTAGGCAGAAAGAGCAGGAAATTAAAAAACGCCGTCAACGGACCGAGCTGATTTGAATATGGCATGAATCGGCTGAATGTTTGCCTGGTTTGGTCTTCCCAGAATTTGACCAGTTTTTCCTTGTAGTCAAAATAGACCCGGATGCCTGTTTGATTTTCATAGAGCTTTACACCAGGCAGGATTTCACGAAATTCCTCCGTGACAAACCTTCCGTTTTCTGGCCGAAACCGTTCCTGTATGCTCGTTTCAACGGTCTTCATCATCTCTTTGTATTCGGCCGTATGTTTGCCGTAGACAAATAATGCAAACTTGCTCCACAGGTTTTTCCCGACAGGTTCTTTAAGACTAAAGATCGAAAGGTAGTCTTTTTTTTGCTTTTTCATCTCGAGGGTGGTGAGCATCTCCGCCTGAACGTACGCCTCCAGGTCCATATGAACATCATATGAAAGCCTTATGTAGTCAATTTTTCCCGTGGGGTTATCGGCGAGCCTTTTCAGAAATAGCCTGGCTATTCCCCTGGTTTCATCCCATTGAGGAGGAATTTCAGATCGCTCGCCCGGGGTTATACTCGGTTGGGCCGCCATGGACCATGGCGTCTGAAACATCACCAAGGGCAGTAGAAGCACTGCATATAGGCACGGGCGAAATATTCCTTTAACAGACACCATCAACAAATCCCCTCTTTATGATCCTTACGGTGTGAGCGGATTTGGCTTGGGGATGGGGTCAAGGAATCGCTCCTGGAGTCTCCGCATACCGCGAAGCCAACGGTCGTAATCGGATACCTTCCGTTCCATATAGGTCTGGACTTGTGGATGTGGCAGGATCAGAAATCTTTCCTCCGCCATGGCCTCAATCACCGAATCGGCCACCTGTTCGGGTTCTATCATCCCGTCAACCGCTGCCACACCCCCTCCATCACGGGTCATTTCCGTGCGCACGGCCTGAGGACAGAGCACGGAGACCTTGATACCCTTATCGCCATAAGTGATGGCAAGATTTTCTGCCAGCCCCACTGCCGCATGTTTGGTGACCGAATAGGGGGCCGAACCGATCTGACTCAGCAGGCCTGCTGCCGACGAGGTATTCAGGAGGTAACCACCTCCGCGTCCTATCATGCCCGGGATTACCGCCCTCGCAGCGTAGATATGGGCCATCACATTGATCTCCCAGATACGTTGCCACGACTGGTTAGGTGTTTCGACCGCACCTTCAATCATAATGCCTGCATTGGAGCAAAATATGTCAATAGCCCCGCTTCTCTCTTCGGTTTCTTTTACGACATTGATAATATCCGCTTCCTTGCTGACATCGCACTTGATGGCCAGCCCGTTGATTTCCTCAGCAACCGCCCGTGCGCCCTTTTCATCTATGTCGGCCACAGTAACCGCTTTTGCCCCTTCCTGGGCGAAGCGGCGACACAATGCCTGGCCAATGCCGCTGGCGCCACCGGTTACCACAATGATTTTTCCAGCCACTTGCATATCAACCGATCCCTCCTGTTACAGAATACGTTTTGGGGCAACACTCTAGTTTTGTGAAAGGCGGGCAATGGGGATTTTGAACCCCCATTGCCCGAGTTTCAAGAAGTAAAGCTGTCATCTTAAAATGGCTTCTATCTATAATATCATGAGGTTAAAAGAAAGACCACAATAACTCATAAATATCCTGAGCAAAAACAGGGTAATTTGACGGAACCATGGACAGGCCGGCCTTCGTCCGTGAGGTTGCGGAGATGGGACCGGGGAAGTAGTGGACACGGACCCTCTAAATAAATAACTGGACCTTGCTCCCGATCGCCTCATCAAGGAATTTGGCCACGCCACAATAGGTCAGGTTGGGATAATCAATCATCTCTTCCGGTTTGAAACCCATCAAATCCATGGACATCTCGCAGATAAAGATCCGAACACCGAGTTCCGCAGCCATGTCGATCATCTCCTCCAGAGAGGCCACGTTCTTTTTCTTCATGAGTGATTTCATCATGGTCGTCCCCATACCCCCCATGTTCATCTTGGATAACTTGACCTGACCAGTGCCCTTTGGGAGCATGGACCCGAACATCTTTCCCATGAGGTCCTTTCCGCCGGCACCCTTTGCCTTGTCTCTAAGGACGGGGGTCCCCCAGAAGGTAAAAAACATCACCACATCCATCCCCATGGCCACCGCCCCTGTGGCAATAATAAAGGCGGCAAGCACCTTGTCAAGATCGCCGCTAAAGACGATCATAGAGAGTTTGTTCTCAGGGGCCTGATCCCTGAGCGTTTGGAGCTGATTCTTGATTTCATCGATCTGGTTAGCGAGCTGCTCCAGGCTCGGGACGGTGTCTAAAGTATTTTCTTGCATAGTAACCTCCTTTTTTTGAATTCGTTAACATAGCGAACTATTTGGAGAAAGACAAACCTGCTTCGACCGAACGTCTGTAATCCTAAACCAACCTCTTCTTGACCGCCTCCATGGCGGATCTCAGGGATTCCAGGTAGGCCAGTACATTTTTTCTCTGAGCGGGTTCCATCTCTAAGAGGATCTGGCGGTGAATATCCCTCTGGAACTCCTCGATCTCGCCGGACATCCTGTGGCCTTTTCGAGAGAGACTAATCAGCTTTATCCGGGCGTCTTTCGGATCATCCACTCGTTCGACCAGGCCTTTGTCGAGAAGACCCTGTATCAGCTTGGTAACCCTGCTCTTTGCCACATCCAGCCTCTGAGCAATCCCTTTGACCGTCAGATAGCGCTCGCCCTGAAAAAGCATGAGACAAGTCAGTTCTGCATAGGGCAGGTGGAATCTCTTGGATTCATAAAGTTTCCGGTCGTCGCAGCATTCAATCATCTCACGGATAAGACCCTGGAGTCTTTGAGTCTGGTACTCCAGGAGTTCTTCATTGATTTGATGGACCAACATTTCGTTCATACTATTAACTAATAGAACACGGCCATAGATTTGTCAAGGGGGGAATGAGTAATTATTGGTAATGGCCTATGGGAGTCGAAGAGTGAAAGCGTCTTAAGGTTCTTCTGATTCACCCGTTAACAGCATTTGTAGAGTCTTAAAAGACGTTCGTCCATCACGAAGTAAAACTTCATAAAGGAAGAGCCATCCCATCGTGTCCTTACGCCGTGGACGGTGTTTGCGAGTGCAATGGTGCTCCGCAGGTGAGTGATCATGATGAGTTGCTTGTCTTTGGCAAGAGTCCTGAGAAATTCCTGCATTGATTTATGATTTGTATAATCCAGAGAAGGCTCCACTTCATCCAGCAGATAAAAAGGGCTGTCCAACTGATCAAAGATGGCAAGTTTCAAGGCCAGGCTGGTAACGGACTTCTCTCCACCGGACAGCTGGTGGGATTTGCGCTTTCTATTCCCCGGCAAAGTGATCTCGATCTCCAACCCGTTTCGGCCATTCTGTTCAAGGACCTTTAGACGCCCATCCCCCAAAGGAAACAGGAAATCCAGGTATCGTTTAAAAAGGGGGTCTATCTCCTTGGGGATGGATTCCGCCGATTCCGTCTTTCCATTTGTGGACAAGAGATCCTCAATCCATTGGAAACGCTGCCAGGGATCAAAAAGGATCATATCGTTTATCTGTTCCTGTCTGATAATGGACCTGAGGGCATGGAAGAGACCCAGGTCTACCAGTTCTTGATCGTACTGCTCTCTTTGAAGGGCCTTGTCCTGCACCCAATAGGCATTCTGCCCATCCTTTGTCGTTTCTCGAGCCAGTCGCACGGTCGGCGCCGTCCTTTGCGTTCCCCGCCTAAATGTCAATTCAACCCGAATCCGTGAGGCAGGGGGATAGTCCTTGCTCCCGGAGAAAAATAGTTCCCCTTTCTCGTAACATCGCAGGCGGTTGAGGTCATCTTCGCCGAGTGCCCACACGATGGCATCCAGTATGTTTGATTTCCCGACGCCATTATTGCCTATGATCACGCCAATGCCGGGTTGAAAACCCATGTTTGTTAGCTCTGAAAAGGACTTAAATCCTTCGATATTTACATCTTCTAAGAAAAAACTCTTGGATGTTTCCATGTCATTCCTTTCCAATCTTCTCAAAATGGCGTTGACGTATCTCGGCGCTTAGCTCCTCCTGACCGGGGATGATGGCCTCATACACCAGTTCTCCATCCAGTGCAACGCTGGGCAGGGATTTCGCCTTGAGTTCTCTGAAGCGCTGGATCCCTTCGCGGGTGCGCATGTCCCATTCTCTCACATCAATAAGATCCTGAATCTCATCCGGTAAGACCCTTACCGATTCCGCCATATAGACGCAGGCCAGTCATTGATTAAAATCAGTCAAAAGTACATCAACAACGACCTTTTGTGCCATCATGATCTTTCTCCGAATTCAGTCACTTTGTAACATCTCAAAGAACAGGGGGAAAGGTGTGGCATGGGGGTCTTTTTTTCTTCCACATGCCTCGAATAGGGGGCCCGGCAGTGCCGTCTCAAAATGGCGTATCCTCACTCCACCCCTTA
>CAZXCQ010000197.1:0-9253 GCA_964639275.1 uncultured Desulfobacteraceae bacterium
GAGAACATGGGGACCATCGATATGGAGGGGACCCGAAGGGAGGTCAGTCTCCTCTTGCTCGAGGATGCCAGGGTGGGGGATTATGTGATTGTCCATGCGGGCTTTGCCATCCACAGGATCGATGAAAAGGAGGCAATGGAATCCATAAAGCTCCTCCGGGAGATGGCCTCCCTGGTTGACCGGGAAATTTCATAGCGTGTAGTTTTTTACTTGACACGCTTTGCCCCTGTTGAATATATTGCCGTAGGGAGTAGTGGTTTGGCGGAAAATTGCGTCCCAAAAGGGACGTAAGGAAATACTTAATGCAAGGGGGGAAGGAGAAAATGAAAAGGAAATTAGGGACTCTTTTGTTGGTTTGCCTGGCCGGTTTACTTTTCCTCGCTGTTGGTGTCTTGACCGCTGCCGATGTGCCCAAGGAGATCGTGATTGAAGGAAAGGGCTACAAGAAAGACAAAAAGGGGCCGGTAAAATTCTTGCATGAAAAGCATGCCAAAGACTATAAGATCGCCTGCACCGAATGTCACCATAATTACAAAGATGGCAAGAACGTATGGAAGCAAGGGGATCCGGTAAAGAAATGCAGCGCATGCCATGACCCCCAAAAAAAGCAGGGCAAGGTCATGAAGCTCCAGAATGCCTACCACAGGAACTGCAAAAACTGTCATAAGGATTTGGGAAAGGAAGGGAAAAAGGCCGGACCCTTTAGGAAATGTTCCGGGTGTCATGAGAAAAAGAAATAGGGGGCAGCCGCTTCTCTGAGACCTCCGACGCAGAATAAAGACCAGAAAAGCCGCTCGTTAAACCGAGCGGCTTTTTTGGTTGATGACCCATCAAATGCTGATCAGCCGGCGCTTCTTCGATTGTCTCGGAAGACCCCGGTTAGATCTCGGTGATCGTAATGGCCTCCTGGTCACACACCTCGACACAGCTCTCGCACCCAAGGCATTCCTCTGCGTTTACGGGCACAGATTTACCATCCTCCATCTCGTAGACATCCACAGGACAGACCTCAATGCACTCCTCGCACCCCTCGCATTTGTCGTGATCAACCACTACTTCGTAAGCCATATGTCAATCCTCCTCAGTTATTAAGATAAGATATCTGAATAAACCCCCCAGCGGTGCCTATTCTATCCAGGCCCAGACTCGTCGTAACGAACAGCGCGTTTCTTAGCAGAGTAGATTTTGGCTGTCAACCTTTTTTTTCCACCTTTCACCCACTTGACACCCCCCCTGCCGCCCTATAGAATTTGAGATAAAAGTCGAGCCGAATCAACCAGTTAAAACTTCTTGAGAGAGGGGGACCATGAGGCGCTATACCGGCATTAATCATCTGGCAATGGCAACGGGAGATATGGATCGTACCATACGCTATTGGAGGGATCTTCTGGAGATGCGACTGGTTGCCGGGCTGGGAAGGCCTGGCTACAGACTCTATTTCTTTGAAATCTCTGAAACCGATCTGATTGCCTTTTTTGAATGGCCCGATGTGGAGTCTGTCCCGGAAAAGGACCACGGCTACCCAACCAAAGGCCCATTTGTCTTTGATCACGTGTCAATTGGAGTGGCATCTGAACAAGAACTCTGGGCACTAAAGGACAGATTCGAGGCAGCGGACTTATGGGTCTCAGAGGTGATAGACCACGGCTTTATCCAATCGATCTACACATTTGATCCCAACGGAATTCCCCTGGAATTTAGTTGCGAGGTCGCGGCCGTAGATATCCGCAACAACCCCAGGATGATGGACAAAGCCCCCTCGTCCATAACCCGCGAAGGCCCTCGTCCCCGCCCCGACCGGTGGCCCCCTGTAACAGACCCGACCCCACAGGAGGATTGGCGGGCCTATCCGGGCTATGGCACCGAGCTGGTCCACGGGAAGGGCACAGGCGACTAGGCACCCACCTCTTCCTTGACCGTGGTGGCGACCTTGTAAAAGATCGTCAGAACAAAAAACCCGGTTGCCCACACCCCAAGGGTAATAAACACCTCGGGGGTCGTGGGCCAGTACTCGGTAACCGAATCAAATGGGTTGGGGATAAAACCGCCTGGCACCAGGGCCATCCCTTTATCGATCCATGTGGCAATGATAACGGCCGCACACCCCACGCCCAGGGTGTCCAGATTCCGACGGGTCGCCGGGACAATCAAGAGAACAAGGGCGATAAGGGCGAATGCAGCGGAAGTCCACATCCAGGGGACCAGTTTTCCGTAACCTTCGTAGCCCGCAAAGAGATAGACCCAGGTGTGCTTGTGCCCCGGGATGTTGCTGTAAAAGGTCGTGAATAGCTCCAGGATGCAAAAGAAGACGTTGAGGATCATGGCGTAGGCCACAATCCCGCCAAGGGTCCTGATCTGCTCTTTTCCGGGATCAAAATTGGTTACCCGCCTGACGACCAGACATAACAGAATCAGGAGGGCAGGTCCTGAGGCAAAGGCCGAGGCAAGAAAACGGGCCGCCATGATCGCGGTCAACCAAAAATGTCTCCCCGGCAGACCCTGGTAGAGAAACGCCGTGACCGTATGGATACTAAAGGCCCACGGGACCGAAATATAGATCAAGACCTTTATCCAGTTCCGATAATGGACGCCTTTTCGCTCGCAGGTCAGTACATTCCAGCCGATTACGAGGTTTAAGAGCATATAGGTGTTAAGGACGATCATGTCCCAGAACAGAATCGAGTTGGGGGTCGGATACATGATGATGTTCAGCATCCTGACGGGGTTGCCCAGGTCCACAAAGACAAACAGCCCGCACATGACAATAGCGGCAATGGCCAAAAACTCCCCAAGGATTGTGATCTTTCCAAAGGCCTTGTAATCATGGATGTAGTATGGAAGGACCACCATCACGCCACCGGCAGCGATCCCCACGAGATAGGTGAGCTGGGCAATATATAAGCCCCACGACACATCCCTGCTCATGCCGGTAATGATAAGACCTTCCCTAAACTGATAGAGGTAGCACCCGAACCCGATCCCCATCATTACGAGCAGAAATATGACCCACCCCCAGTATCCCTGTCTTCCCTTTAGCGCCTTTTCAAGCATGACTACCTCATACGATGTAAAAAATGTTTGGTTCTGTGCCCAATGCAGGCTTGCGTCTAACAGAATAATGTCCCCGGAGCAATTCCCTTACATTTGATTTTGGGTCCTCAAGATCGCCAAAGTTCAGGGCATGGACCTTGATCTTATCGCAGGTCTGAACACAGATGGGCAGCTCGCCCTTGGCGACCAATTCGACGCAAAAGGTGCACTTTTCGACCACCCCCTTTGACCTCTCGGGATAATCACGGTTGGTCGGAAAATCGGGGTTTAGCTCCTTGGGGGCCTTTCTGGGGATGCCCCAGTTAAAACTCCGGGACCCGTATGGACATGCCGCCATACAGAACCGGCACCCGATGCATCGGTGCATATCCATTGCAACAATGCCGTCTTCTCTCTTAAAGGTTGCCTTGGTCGGACAGACCCTTACACAGGGGGGATAAAGACACTGATTACAGAGGAGGACGACGGGCTTGTGGCTAAACCCTTCTCTAACGAACTCATTGGGGTGATCAGGGAATGCGTGCTGGTAAGGCTCCTTCCAGATCCACTTGACCTCATGCTTTGGATTCCCCCAATAAGGGACATTGTGTACCCGGTGGCAGGCCGTTATGCACCGTTTGCATCCGTCCTTCTCGACCTTCTCAATGCACTTGCCCATATCGATGACCATGGACCACCGTTTGGCCTCGGTCAGGGGAACCCCCTCCATGGCGGCTTCCAGTTCCCCGGGGGAGAGGATCTCAATGGCCGTCTTCCCGCCGAGTCCAAAAAGAGCGGCATACCCGGCTATCTTTAAGAATTCTCTTCTGTCTACGCCCATCACTTCTTCTCCTCCGGCACGATGTGACAGTCCCAGCAATAGGGAGTTACATTCAGATAATTGTGACACTGGTCGCAGAATTTTGACTTGTTGGAATGACAATCCAAACAGGTTACCTGGAGGCTTTTGTAATAGATCTTGCCATCTGGCGACCGGAAATACCTCTCATTTTCACGGACAGCGGTATGCCGCCATGTATCTAACAGATTGAAGTGAGAGCTCTTCATATAAGAGGTGGTTGTAACACACTGTTTTGCCTTTTTTGCCTTTGGCGTCAGCTGGGGATCGGGTGCCTTGGCAGCCCGGCCGGCGTTATAGAAAAATGGGGCCAGCAGCAAGCCAATCCCGATGATCAGTCCCGCGATAATCTTGCCTCCGTCATACATCCTCTTCTTCCTCCATTCCTGCCAGGGGTTCTCCACGCAGGTCGGTTGTTCTCTCCCCTTCTCCCTCAAAGACCAGGGCATTCCCTACCAGCTCGTGAACCCCGGTAACCCCCACCTCGGGGACCCAGTACTCCATCGAGGCCGTAAGAACCGCCCTGTCGATGGCGCAGATACAGGCCAGCATGTTCACGCCATGCCTTTCGTGCACATGCTTCACCGCGTTTGCCCGGGGCAGACCGCCCCGCATCCTTAGCTCCATGTCTTCTCCGGCGTTAAGCCCTGCACCGCTCCCGCAGCAAAATGTCTGTTCACGGATGGTCTCCGGTGGCATTTCATAAAAATTGTTGCACACATTCTTGATCACATATCTGGGCTCTTCAAAGATCCCCATCCCCCTGGAGGTGTTACAAGAGTCGTGATAGGTGACAGTCAGGTGATCATTTCGGCTCGGATCGAGTTTGAGCTTCTTATGCTTCATCAGATCGGCGGTAAATTCGGTGATGTGGACCATCTTGGTGGTCTTTGCATTTTCGAACTTTGTCCCGGTAATGGGTGAGACCGGTTCTTCCAGGAAATTGGGCGGACCGTTCCAGGTATCCATATACTGATTGAGAACCCGCCACATATGCCCGCACTCACCACCCAGGAGCCACTTGACACCCAGTCGCTTGGCCTCGGCGTACATCTTGGCATTGAGCCGCTTTGCCATCTCATGCGAGGTAAAAAATCCAAAATTTCCGCCCTCCGAGGCATAAGTGCTCCAGGTGATGTCCAGCCCCATATCCTGGAGGTAATGGAAAAGCATGAGATAGCCCATACAGGTGTATGTGCCGGGATCGGCAAAGACGTCACCCGAGGGTGTGATAAAAAGGATCTCAGCGCCCTTCCGGTTAAAGGTGGGTTCCACTCTGATCCCTGTGATGTCCTCGATCTCGTCCACAAAGAAGTCGATCATATCCTTGTAGGCGTGTGGCTGGATCCCCAGGTGATTTCCGGTCCGATAGCAGTTGGCCACCGGCGCGGCAATCCAGTCGGTATTGAGGCCCACCAGGTTGGTCAGCTCCCTTCCCATCATGGTGATTTCAGCCGTGTCAATCCCATAGGGACAAAAGAGGGAGCAGCGCCGGCACTCGGTGCACTGGTAGAGATAGTACCACAGCTCTTTCAGGACATCCTCTGTCAGATCTCTTGCCCCTGCCAGGATGCCAAAGATCTTCCCCCCGACCGTAAAATTCCGGCGATAGACCGATCTCAGCAGCTCTGCCCGGAGGACCGGCATATTTTTGGGATCACCCGACCCGATAAAAAAATGACACTTGTCGGCACATGCCCCACACCGCACACAGATATCCATAAACAGCTTGAACGAGCGAAATTTTTCAAGCCGTTCCCTGATCCCGTCTATAATGATCTCCTTCCAGTTTTCCGGAAGTTTCCAATCATCATCGGCCGGGTTCCATTCCCGGGCGTTTGGCATGCCCACATATTCGAGGTTCTTGGGTTTTGAAGCATAGCAGTAAATGCCCGGCTTGATCTGGGCGGGCTCATTGATCCAGCCCCTAAAAAGGGGTGGGAAATAGTCAATCCTTGCCAGTTCTTCTGGTTTTGGTGTGTCTGCCATGTCTACTCCTTTTCTCCTAATTCTGCTGCTTCTGTTTCTTCGGTGGATTCAGCCCCCTTTTCTACGGGAAGCCCGGCCTCTATCATGGCCTCCCTGAACTCATCCTCGTATTCCTCATAGGTATGGGTCGCAACGGGATAATTCCAGGGGTTTAGATGCCGGACAAAGCGGCTGTTGTTGGAGAGATTTCGGGTGGGACTGAGGAATATACCTGCAAAATGCATCAATTTGCTAAAGGGAAAATAGGCGATCAATACACAGACGATAAAGAAGTGGATGAAGAAGAGTACCCCGATCCCGCCCAGGACCTTACGGTTAGGGGAAAACTTGAACAGCCCGATCACCAGTTCCTTGACCGCGGTAATGTCCACCCGGAGAAAATACCGCATCAAAAGACCGGTGGTACCCAGGGCCAAGAGTAAGAACAGGGGGAAGTAATCGGCCGGAAGCGAGATGTACCGGGCCGGATGGATGTATATTCGCCGTACGAAGAGATAGGTTAGGGCGAGCATCACCAGCATATCGGTCAGGTAGACACCGGGCAGCCCTAAACCATTTATGGGCAAGACACCCAGTTGCATAAACCCGTCAAGGCTCTCAAGGAGCGTTACAAACCCCGGGACCGGCTCCATAAAAAACCTGAAATGCCTCAAAAAGATGACCAGAAAGCAGTAATGAAAGACCAGGGCCGCCAGCCAGAGCCATTTCTCCCATTCATAGTCAAGTTTTGATCCTCCTTCGGTCCTCCGGTATTCAAGTCGGGTATTCCTGAATAACGACCGGAAGGTCAGCACCTCAAATATCATCCGAACAACCGCGCCCAGGTTATTTCTCGGGTTATCAACGGGATTGGATTTGATCCACGGAAACGACCACTGTTGGCCTGCGGTGGTGGGGATTCGGAAGGGGACCGGTGACCGCGCCCAACCCAAAACCTTTATGACGATCCCGGCAAAAAAGGTGGCCATGGCCGCATAGGGGATGATAATGCCAAAGAGGGTGTATAGATTCCATGCCCCGACACCGATCAAAGGGATCAGCACGATGATAACGACCGCGATGGAGGAAATCAGGATGCCTAGTATGAAATTCATAAACCATTACCTCGCTTAATTGTGGTGCATACAATTCGGTATCACGAACATCGTATCAATTTAGCTTTCTCCAAAATTCTAAGTGGGACAGGGGGATGGGGATTCGGAATCCCCATTGCCCGGGTTTCAAACGGCTAAAGTGTTACCGAACATCAAATATCCGCCGGTTTCTCCGGGATCTCACACACGAGATTGGCCCTCTTCAAGAGCCTCTCTACCTGATTTTTGACCTCTTTGACCCTTATATCATAGATCTTTTGGCGGCATTGCGAATAGACATCAAAGGCCAGAAGCGCGACGTCATCGACTCTGGTTTCAAAAACCTGCAATTCTTCCCATAACCCATTTTTGGCCGGGCCTGCCGCCAGTTCTTCTCTGACGATCCTTTTTAAATCGAGGACAAAGGAGACGGCATGAGACGGCTTAAAATCCTGAACCGCCCTGATCCGAATGATGTTATCAAGGCACGATGCGATCTTTTGCTTATCTTCCCCTTTGATCAGTTCGTCATAAAGCGTCTCGATGTCCCTGTCAATAACATGCCCGACAGGGTTTGCGAACCGGCTCTTTTCTTTTGTCAAAAACCGTTGGGTGCCTTCAGGATAGGTGCCAAGGACGACACCGCGCCATTTTTTGATTATACTGGATCTATTGTTGATCAGGTGTTCTTCTAAATACATACGGAGGTTTTCTCCGGCCCCAGACAGTCGGATAAATTCCACTTTCTGTGGTTTTCTAATAGCCCGGAGCACTCAGTTTCTTGAGCAAAGAGGCAGGTCGGAGATTGATCGAAACCTATAGAAAAATTGGATATCCCTGTCAAGGAAAAAAATGGATTTTGCAGGGCCGTCTGGCAGCAAGAAGCCGGGGCAATCCCGTCAAAACCGATCATCCGAGACCTTTCGATGGCCCGGGTCCCGAAAGGTCCCTTCCATCCATCCAACAGCCGCGCTGGCGCGATGGTCAAATCGGGGGACAAAAGGTTTGATATCCAGGATTGGGGTCTCGTCGAGCATATCCAGTTCAGAGAGATAAAGCATCCTTCCCTCCCTCCTCTGGAGCCGGACAACCGAGAATCCGATGGGGTTGGGCCGTCTGGGGGCGCGGATGGCAAAAATACCGTGCGGCCTGTCTTCCATATAGGGCTTGCAGACCAGTTCATACCCCTCGGAGCCGTGAAAGACATAGATAAGGATGAGATTTGAAAACCCCTCGATATCCTGAAGACCCGCCTCAAATTCTTCAAAGACCTCTGCGACCCCCTCTGAGTCGGGGGCAAAGATCCCCTGAATGGGGACCCCGCTCTTGGATTTATAAGGCGTATGGAGTATGCCAATCGGTCTGAAGACAAATTCCATAGTCTGAATAATCCCTCTCTTACTCATGATGCAGACCTCCCGTGGGATGTTATGGCCAATGTCCGCCTTTTTAAAAAGGAGCACACCCACACCAGTATTCGCCACTACTTTGGCTTGACAACCGTGTTACCCAAGTAATAGTATCCTCACCCGAACATTTCAAGAATCAAAATGGATACTTTTGGAAGGGCCTCCGGTCGGGCGAGAGGTCAATGTCTTAGAGGGGGTTTTGGGGATGGCTATAGATACGACCATTTATGTCCGTGTCCCGAGGGGAACTTCCGCCTATCTCGACTGGCTTCAGATGCTGACGGGGGCCGGACTGATCCTCTTTATGTGGAGTCACATGGTCCTGGTGGCCAGTGTAAACCTGGGGGCCGGGGCCATGAACACCGTTGCCAGGTTTTTTGAAGCCACCTATATGGCCCAGGTGGGCGGACCGATTATTGGTTTTACCTTCCTGCTCCACTTTGTACTGGCTGCCCGAAAGGTCCCCTTCCGGGTCGAGCAGCAGTCTACCATCTGGAAACACAGCCGGATGCTCCGTCACACAGATACCTGGCTGTGGCTTGTTCAGGCATTCACCGCCATGATCATACTGATCATGGGCTCCATCCATATGTGGACGGTCCTAACCGATCTGCCCATCACCGCGGCCAAGAGTGCCGCGAGGATTCAAGGGGGGTTCTGGCTCGTCTTTTATCTGATCCTTCTGCCCATGGTGGAACTCCACGTGGGGATCGGGTTTTACCGTATCGCGGTAAAATGGGGGGTGATCAGGCGCAGTAGGCGAAAGGGCTTTAAGCGGTTTGAAAACATTCTAACCGCGATGTTTATCTTGATCGGTCTGATAACGATTATCCGGTTCATGACCCTGCCTATTTAGTCTGTCTTGTTTCTTTGGACGGTATTATTGATTTCTT
>CAZXCQ010000197.1:9353-11767 GCA_964639275.1 uncultured Desulfobacteraceae bacterium
GATTTCTTCTCGTTGTTATGGCTCGATCATCAATTATCAATCCACAGGGGAGAGTTCTCATTGGATACTGAATTTACTGATCTTTTGTGCATAGGGGCAGGGCTGGCCGGTGAACGGGTTGGCATTGAGGCGGCCTCTCGTGGGTTTAAGGCCGTCTGTCTGAGCATCGTGCCCCCCCGGCGCTCCCATTCATCCGCGGCCCAGGGCGGGATGCAGGCCTCCCTGGGCAACTGCGCCATGGGGGCGGGTGACAACCAGGACATCCATTTTGAAGATACGGTCAAGGGCTCGGACTGGGGGTGCGACCAGGAGGTGGCGAGGCTTTTTGTGGAGACCGCACCCAGTGCGGTCCGCGAAATGGCCTTCTGGGGGATCCCGTGGAACCGGGTCGTACCGGGTAAGTCCACCTTTTTTAAGGGCGGAAAGCAATATGAGAAGGTAGAGCCCGAAGAGAATGAAGGTCTGATCACTGCCAGGGACTTTGGGGGGACGGCCAAGTGGCGGACCTGTTATACCTCTGACGGGAC
Organism: uncultured Desulfobacteraceae bacterium; assembly: GCA_964639275.1. GTDB lineage: Bacteria > Desulfobacterota > DSM-4660 > Desulfatiglandales > Desulfatiglandaceae > CAZXCQ01. Next base: position 9,881 of record CAZXCQ010000197.1, read on the forward strand.
AGGGCACACCCTCCTTTACACCATGGACAACAAGGTGGTGGAACTGGGGGTGGCGGTCCATGACCGGATGGAGGCCATATCTCTCATCCATGACGGGGAGACCTGCATGGGGGTGGTGGCCAGATGCCTCAAGACCGGCCGGCTAAAGGTCTATCTGGCCAAGGCAACCCTGATTGCCACTGGGGGCTATGGAAAGATATACAAGGAGAGCACCAATGCCGTCATAAATGATGGGGGGGGTGCGGTCATTGCCCTTGATACCGGCGTGGTACCCATTGGGAACCCGGAGGCGGTCCAGTTCCACCCCACAGGGATTGTCCCCACCAACATCCTGGTGACCGAGGGGTGCCGGGGTGACGGCGGCACGCTTCTGGATGTCAATGAGAAGCGCTTTATGCCGGAGTATGAGCCAGCAAAGGCCGAACTGGCCTCCAGGGATGTGGTATCCCGCTGGATGGTCCACCATATCAGGGAGGGTTACGGTGTAAAAAGTCCTTATGGGGATCACCTCTGGCTGGATATCCGCCACCTGGGTGAGCGGCATATCAAGACCAAGCTGAGGGAAGTGGAAGAGATCTGCAATAACTTCCTGGGAATCGATCCGATCACCCAGTTGATCCCGGTGAGGCCCGCCCAGCATTACAGCATGGGAGGGGTCAGGACCAATAAGGACGGGGCGGCATACGGCCTCAAAGGCCTCTTTTCAGCGGGGGAGGCCTCGTGTTGGGACATGCACGGGTTTAACCGGCTGGGGGGCAACTCCCTTGCAGAGACGGTGGTGGCAGGAAGGATCGTGGGAGAAAAGGTCGTGGAGTTTTTGAAGGGTTATGATGTCCAATTCAAGACCACCGCCGTGAGGGATGCCTTAGAGAAGAACCAGGAACGTCTGGACCGGCTGATCTCCGGAAGGGATGGAAGTGAAAGTGCCTTTGAGATCCGAAATGCCATGCAGGACGAACTCATGGAACGGGTGGCCATCTTTAGAAACGGAAGGGATCTTGAAAAGGCGGTCGCAAACCTGCAGGCGATCTATGAACGTTCCAGGCGGGTGGGACTTCACTCAAATGGGATCGGTGCCAACCCTGAACTGGCGCTTGCCTTAAAGATCCAGGGGATGTTGAGACTGGCGATCTGCGTTGCCTACGCCGCGCTCAAACGCACCGAGAGCCGCGGGTGCCATGCCAGGGAGGACTATGAGGCCAGGAATGACAGGGATTGGCTCAACCGGACCCTGGCCACCTGGAAAGCGGGGGATGATCTGCCCACCCTCAACTACGAACCCGCCACCAAGGTGATGGAGCTTCCACCCGGTGATCGCGGTTATGGGGTCTCCAAGATCATCACCCGCGATGGTGAGACAATAGGAGCATAAGATGGGAAGGCAGCTAAAATTCCATATATTTCGATACAACCCCGAGGACCCCACCTCTGTCCCCCATACCGATGATTTTTATCTGGATGAGACCGAGAGCATGACGCTCTTTATTGCCCTTACCCGCATCAGGGAGGAGCAGGACCCCTCGCTCCAGTTTGATTTCTGCTGCCGGGCCGGGATCTGCGGTTCATGTGCCATGGTGATCAATGGGAGGCCGGGACTGGCCTGTAAGACCCTGACCAGGGATATGCCGGCTGAGATCACCCTCATGCCCCTCCCGGTATTCAAACTCGTGGGGGACCTCTCCGTGGACACGGGCACCTGGTTTCGTTCCATGAACGAGAAGGTGGGCTCATGGATACACACCGACAAGGCCTTTGACCCGGATGCCCTGGAGGAGCGGATGGACAATGTGCTGGCCGAAGAGATCTATGAGCTCGAGCGGTGTGTCGAGTGTGGTTGCTGTGTGGCGGCATGCGGGACGGCCAACATGAGGGAGGATTTTGTCGGGG
>CAZXCQ010000198.1:0-5481 GCA_964639275.1 uncultured Desulfobacteraceae bacterium
GGGATACACCCTTCAAAACGGAACCCCCATTCCCCTGTCTCAGTTCAAATTTTGATGAAAGCTAAATTGATACAATAAAGGTTTTTGGTAAACGGCAAGGAAACACGACCAGAAGAGAGGCATATGGCTGAAGGGAGAGGTCTTGTACTCAGTAGAGGCACAAAAACTGACAAAGCACTATCGGGTTTACCTGAAGCCCTTTGACCGTCTCAAAGAGGCTGTCATCCGTAGGCCCTGCCATGAGGTTGTGGAGGCCTTACACGATATTTCTTTTCAGGTTCCCCCCGGGGATACCCTGGGCATAATCGGCGAAAACGGGGCCGGCAAATCTACCCTGCTAAAGATACTGGCAGGGACAGTACGGCCCACCTTGGGAAGTGTCACAAAACAGGGCAGGATTGCAGCACTACTGGAGTTGGGATCCGGGTTTCATCCGGAGTTTAGCGGGCGGCAGAATATCTATCTGAATGCCGCCCTGCTCGGGTTGAGCGAGACAGAGATCAAAGAACGGGAATCATCGATTATTGAATTTTCGGAATTGCAGGGTGTTATTGATCGGCCTGTCAAGACCTATTCATCGGGGATGTATGTGCGTTTGGGGTTTTCTATCGCCACCAGTGTGGACCCCGATATCCTGATCATTGATGAAGGCTTGAGTGTGGGGGACCAGCGATTCCAACGGAAGTGCGTCGACCGGATGATCGGGTTCAGGGAAGACAGCAAGACAATCATTGTTTGCAGTCACAGCATGTATTTGATCAATGAATTGTGCGCCAGGACAATATGGTTATCTAACGGCCGGATATCCGGCTTTGGCAAGACCTCAAAGGTCATTTCAGAGTACCTGGCATATCTGGAGAGAAGGACAGAAGCAGATAAGAGCGCTGTTAAACCAGCACCGTCGAACAGTTCCCCTCTACCCGATGTAATGATTGAAGATGTCTGCCTCCTGGATGAGAAGGGGAGGTCACTTGCATCTGTCAGGCAGTTCGAGAGTGTTGTATTCCGAATTCGGACCCGACGTAGCGGTCCGCCCATAAAAGGGCATCTGAGTATTGGGTTTGGTCAACCGAATGGTCAGATGATCTTTGAAACCACGACCAAGATCGCTGGGCTGAAGCCGTTTGAGTTTGCCGGTAACCAGGTCATAGATCTTGTCATCCCGTCGATTCCTGTCACAGGGGGAAACTATCGCGCACATGCCAAGGTCGGGGATGAGCATGCCCTCAGACTCATTCATCAACTGAGCAGTCCGCCATTCACAATAGAGAGCGATCGGCCCGAGATCGGTATGTTGTGGATGAAACACTACTGGAGATTTCCCGAAGCCTAAAAGCCCCTGGTTTGATTTGAAGACGGCTGCCATCATAGTCAATTATAAGGCTGCGGGCCTGACCCAGCAGGCGGTTGAATCGGTCCTTGACTCTGCCTCCTTGGGTCCCGTCCAGGTGGTGGTGGTGGATAATAGTGAGGATAAGGAGGAGGCAGAGAGATTACGCCTGGCTCTTCCACCATCGGTTGCCTTGCGGGTGAGTTCCGAAAATATCGGCTTTGGGCGCGCCTGCAACCTCGCTTTTGAGGAATTTGGGGGGGACCAGGTCCTTCTTATCAATCCGGATGCCAGGTTGCTGCCGGGTTGTCTTTTGCGTCTTCAGAGGACGCTTTCTACCAGGGAAAGAGCGGGAGCGGTCTCTTCACACATCTTTTGGGACGAGAAGCGCAGGTTCTATCTCCCGTCATCCTATCCCCCCCCGTTGTTTGAGCTTCAGCCTTTTCTGGACATATGGGGACCGCAGGCCCATATCAACCGGCTTGTGAGCGCTATCTGGCGATATCACTCAATAAAGGTCTGGCGATCGAAAAGACCGGTCAGGGTAAGAAACCTCTCAGGTGGCCTGGTCCTTCTGAAGAGGGAGGCCGTTCAGAAGGCGGGTGGGCTCTTTGATCCCCGATTTTTTCTCTATTTTGAGGACACAGACCTCTTTATCCGGCTGAGAAAGAAAGGTTATGCCCTTTTTGTTGAACCGAGGGCCCAGGCGATCCATTACTATGACCAGTGCGGGCAAGCGGACCGGGAGCGGAAGAGGTCGCTGATGGCCCGATCTCATCTGCTGTTGTTGGAGAAACACCGCCAGGGTCTTCGGGCTCGCATAAGAAAGGTGATGAGACATCTCAGAGCTCGTTCAACTGCGGGGATAGACCCAATTTGGCAACCCGGCTTCACCTCCCCTTTTTTTCTGGAGGTACCTGCCTGCCTCCAGAGCGATTGGCTTTTCGAGGTCAGTCCCAATCCTACCTTTATCCCTTGTGCCGCCCGTTTTGGCCGTGGGGCTTTTATGGACTTTCCGGAAGAGTGCTGGGATATGCTTGCGCCAGGTCGATATTTTGGCAGACTGGGGTATCCGGGGCCAATGGGGAGATGCCTCCACGAGGTGACATGGGTGGTTTCAGGAGGCGTTGGCGTCGGCGCGAGGGGCGCGGCATGAGGGACGATACCCGGAGAGATGGCTGTGGAAAAGATAATTGAAACCGGACAAGGAAAATTTGTTGTCCGGCCTTATAGACCCGAGGATGAAACGGGTGTGTTATCCCTCTGGCAGGCGGCATTCGGCAAGGTGATGCCCCCTCAACTGTGGCGGTGGAAATATTTGGAGAACCCCTACAGGCTTCAGATTGCCCTTTGTGTTGGAGAGGAAGGAACGATCTTGGTGATGTACGGCGGGATTCCCTACAGGGCAAACTGGAAAGCAAAAACCGTCACCGTGACCCACCTGGCCGATATTATGTCTCATCCGGATTGCCGGGGAACCGGGCTGTTTGTCAGGGCAGGGGCCGCCTTTTTTGATCTTTTTGCCGGACCTGAGGCCACCATATTTTACTATGGTTTTCCGGGAAAATACCACTTTGACATAGGGGCAAAATATCTTGAATATACTGCCCTAAAGGGGGGGGTGGGTTTCTTGACCGCCAGAACCAGGGATCTATCCCAAAGCAAGACCCGGTTTGGCGGTCAAATTGAGCGGATCGCAGATGTTGACCACTCCTTTGATCGGCTCTGGAGGAGGTGTAGCGGTGACTATCCATTTGCACTGATCAGGGATGCAGCGTTTCTTCGCTGGCGGTTTTTTGAACATCCCTTGCAGACCTATGAGGTCTGGGGATACAGATCATATCTCAAAAGGGAATGGCAGGCCTATGCGGTTTTTGTCTTTGAGGGTGCAAAGGCCCGTCTCATCGATATGCTTGCTCCGTATTCCAAGAAAACGATATGCGACTTCCTGGCGCGATTGGGTGCCCAGTTTGTTGAGCGGGGGATAGAAGAGGTGGAGGTCTGGCTCCCCGGAGATCATTTCCTTGCTAGTATGGGCATCTCGGCCGGGTTCCGTCGTTTGCCGGAGCCATTGGGTTTTATCCCCACCGGCCGGAGTTTCCATCCCTCTTTGTCGCTGGATTGGGTGTCAGAGAATATCTACTGGTCTATGGCAGATGGGGATTTGTTTTGAAGGTAACATGTTAACTTTTTGAAACCCCCATTGCCTTATCTCAGTTGCAATTTTCAAGAAAGCTAGATTGATACTTTTGATGGTTTTGTAAAAGGTCGAAAAAGACCTGTTTCCGTCACCGGCTCCGTCAAGATACGGGATAAACTGGAGCCGGAATCCAGTGAGCATTTAGTTGTCGAGGTCTTGATGGAGACCGAAGAAAAGCTAATCCCATATCATTCGACCGACCTTACGGGCAAAAAGGTCCTTGTTCTTGCGCCTCATCCGGATGACGAGACCATCGGGTGCGGGGGAAGCCTTGCCCTCCATACAGAGGCCGGTGACCCCGTAAAAGTGGTTTTTCTCACCAATGGGGCCAAGGGAGATGTCTCCGGGGAGACTGACAAGGAAGCGTATGTGGAAATGAGGCAGAGGGAGGCTGTAGATGCCTGTGCTTTCCTCGGTGTGACCGATCTTGAATTCTGGTCATACGAAGACAGGGAGCTTGCTGGCTCCCGAGGGGCGCTTTTGCGGATGATCGATCTGTTTAAGGATTTCCGGCCTCAGTTGGTCTATGCCCCCTCTCCGCTGGAGTTTCACCCGGATCACAGGGCCGCATGTTTTCTTCTTTGCGATGCCATTCGTAGTTGTCAGGCGGACTTTGACGTGGCCTTTTATGAGGTGGGACAACCCCTGAGGGTAAACCTCCTGGTGGATATCACCCGGGTTTTTGGCAGAAAGGTACAGGCGATGGAGGCCTATCAGAGCCAGCTCATGGAAAACCCATACGGGGATATCAGTGCTGCCCTGAACCGGTACAGGAGTATGACCCTGCCGAAGGATGTGACTCACGCCGAGGGGTTTTCGCTGTGGGGGACTGGGCTTATCACCAAGATCGGGCCTTTTTCGATCCCTTTTCAGCAGGTGGAGAGGCTTTCACCGGCCTTCTGCGAGGCCGGGCCTTTGGTGTCTGTGATCGTTCGCACCTGGGATCGGCCGGCCCTTCTCTCAAATGCCTTGAGATCGATCGCGGAACAAACCTATGCCAATTTAGAGATCGTGGTGGTGAATGACGGGGGCCGGGATGTTAAAGATGTGGTAACCGCCCTGGCAGGAGGGATCCCGGTAACCTATGTTGTCCACCAAAAGGGCGAGGGGAGGTCGGCGGCGGCAAACAGCGGTTTGGGGGCGGCCAGGGGGGTGTATCTGAATTTTTTGGATGATGATGACCTTTTCTACCCCGATCATATTGAGACCCTGGTCAGGACCATTTTGTCGAGGGATGAAAAAGTCGTCTACTCCAGCGTGCTGAGCGCCTATTTCAATGGACCGCCGGAAAACCCCGAAAACTGCATCAAGAAAGCGCTCAACCATAATATTGATTTTGATCCGGATCGCCTTTTATTCCAAAACTATATCCCGATCATGAGTGCCCTTTTCCACCGGGATATTCTTTCCAAGGTCGAGGGGTTTAGCCGGGATCTCAATCTGTTTGAAGACTGGGATTTCTGGATCAGGGTCTCGAGACATTTCAGTTTTTATCACGTGGACAAAGTAACGGCAGAATACCGTTTTTACGGTGCAGAGACCACCGAAGAGTCGCACCGACAGAAATACCGATACTCAGAGGCGCAGGCGGAAATCTTTGACCGGATCACCCCATTTCTGACAGGAAAGACCTGGACAAAGCTCCTGAATACCGATCTATTTGGCCGCCTCAGACATGACACGACCAATCAGGATAAGCGGCCAGGGTCGGCTATCTCCCAGCTCGAAAAGATGGGTGATCGCTTGAACCAATCGCAGGAGAAACTGAGGGATCTTGAGCTTCAAATCCAGGAGAAGGAGGTCCAATTAGTGCGGGCAGAAAGGGATCTGAATCAAACGACCCACCGGCTCAATGAGGCTTACGGGGTCATTCAAGAACTGCAGGACCAGAATAAAAGGGCCGATGAGATGCTGAAAGAGATATTCTCATCCAGGGGCTGGCTCTGGTTGA
>CAZXCQ010000198.1:5581-11675 GCA_964639275.1 uncultured Desulfobacteraceae bacterium
AGGGCCGATGAGATGCTGAAAGAGATATTCTCATCCAGGGGCTGGCTCTGGTTGAACCGGTACAGGGCGTTAAAACTGAAGTTGGGCTTTAAGTAACATTTTAGTGCCAATATTGAAGAAAGCTAAATTGATATGGCTTTAGTAAGGCCAGGAGGGCCAGTTAATCACCGGATGAGCGCGGGTCAATTTAAGGGCTCTAGCGTGGCAAAAGTCAGCGTATCCATCCCTACCTATAATGGGGCACTATACCTGCGGGAGTGTCTGGAGAGCGCCGTAAGCCAGACGTTTGGCGACATCGAAATCGTGGTCGTGGACGATTGTTCAACGGACGAGACGTTTGGTATTGCTGAGGGGTTTGCAAAACAGGATAGACGGATCAAGGTATTTCAGAACAAGAAGAGAGTGGGGCTGGTTCAAAACTGGAACAGATCCCTCCAGTATGCATCAGGGAAATGGGTCAAGTTCCTGTTTCAGGATGATTCCCTGAGGGATGACTGTATAGAAAAAATGCTGGAAGCTGCTGAAACGGGGGATAGTGAGGGGAGGTGCAATTTTGTGGCCTGTGGACGCAGTTTTGTGATCCAAAATGGGGTAGCGGAAAACCTGAGGCATTTCTATCAAGAGCTGGTCACTACCCTCAAGGATGTCTTTCCGGATAAATTGCATATCCGGCCCCAGGAATTCTCAGAGGCGATCTTGAATCAGGGCGTGGGAGTCAATTTTATAGGGGAGCCCTCGTCAGTCATGATAAGACGTGATATCTGTTTTCAATATTCCTTCTTTAACCGGAATCTGGTCCATCTGTGTGACCTGGAATACTGGACCAGAATCGGCACGAACGTGCGATTGGCCTATCTGCCTGAGAAGCTGGTTGATTTTCGGGTGCACAATCGATCCGCCTCAGCATACAACCATGCACACAAACGGTTTGAAGTCGAATATCTGGACAAGATCATTTTGCTCCATGACTATCTTTATCACCCCTTCTATGAAAACTTTAGAAGGGCCACAGGGAGTCAGACGGAATTGGCCGATCATCTAAAGAATGAGATCAGGAACGCTCTCAGCCCGGCTAAGGGCCTTGAAATAACCGAAATTCAGGCCCAATTTCAGGTCTTGACCCGAAAATACCCTATCTTGACCCAATACCTGAATGAAGCCGGGGGGTAGCAAGAACAGGATCGCCCGTTTGCGGGCCTCAATCCGGTCCTGAAATAGAGGCGTATCTGCGGTACCAGAAAAGGTGAACCAGGGAGTCAGCATCATTATTCCCACATATAACGGGGGAGAGACGTTTTCAGGGTGTCTGCAGGCGATTCTCCGCCAGGACTATGGAGGTGAAATTCAACTTATTGTTGTCGATTCAGGTTCTACCGATGGAACCGTGGAGAAGGCGGAAGAGGCAGGGGCCTTTGTAAGGCGGATTGATAAGGGCCAGTTCCATCATGCCAGGACCAGAAATGAGGCGCTCTCTTTTGCGGAGTTTAACAAGGTTGTCTATATGGTTCAGGATGCAATTCCTGTTTCAGAAAGATGGCTTTCATACCTGGCGGGGTCACTGGATGAAGAGGGTGTGGTGGCCGTCTATACGAATCAGATTCCTCATGACGATGCAGATCCCTATGCCCGTTTTGAAACTGAGGCAATCAGCGCTGCCAGAGGTCAGAAACCCGTTACCCAATACATTGAGTCGCGCGAATATTTTTATGAGATGCCTTACGAGCAGGCCTACAGGACCATCGGGCTGGATAATGTATGCGCGATTTATAGAAAGGAATCGCTGATCAAAACTCCTTTTCCGGAGGTAGACTTTGCCGAAGACATGGCCTGGGCCCTAAAATCCCTGTTGGCCGGCTTTAAGATAAGATATGCCCCTCATATAAAGGTAAGGCATTCGCACAATCGATCTCCTGAATATCGATTTAGACGTGAAATTATCAATTCCAGGTCCGTTGCCTGGATTATGAAAAGGGTAAGGGATGATTTGTCATTTGTGAAAGTCAGAGATCTGATCTGTTTGACGGGCCGAATTGAGGACTATGTCGGAGGTATCAAGTCAGATATTGTGAGAGGAACCGGCCATCTTCATTATGGGGATAAGAGAGAAGATACAGTGCTGGTGGTAAGAAGTATTGAGAAGAGATATCCTTTATGGAATAAAATCGAGAAAATTTTCACAAATATCTTACCCGGCAATTGCAGTTATCAAGAGGCTGAGATGGACATAGTCGAACAGCAGGCCAGGGGGCATATCCAGTATGTCTTGGGCCGGATTCAGGAAAATTGCAGGACAAGAGAGGCTGAGACGCTTCAGGTGGTTGAACAGATCACGGCCAGCACTCTGGGGCGAATATATGGGGAGGTATACGCCAGTCGCCTCCTAAAAGGGAGTCTTTCGACAGCGCACAAGAGACTGGTAGGGGATTTTGCAAAGGGGATAAGTCAAGGGCCAATTGATGCTTAACTCAATAAATACAATGGGTTGCACGGCGATAAAACTGAAAATAATACTGGTATTAAGGGTGTCGCAATGCCACTGAACGAGGTGCTTTACTCCAAACAGGGCCTGGTCCTGCGGTGGGTGACCCGAGGTCCCGGGGGGAGAGCGATTTTGGGGTTGTGTCGGGTCCATTGCGGCCGTTAGATTTTTTGGGCCCAAGGCCAAAAAAAAGCCTTGACAGGGAGATAGCAATATGCTAAATGCACATCAAGCCTTGTAAATTCTTGGTCACCCAACCAAAAAAAATGAAAAAACGGTGAGTTTGTTCGGAAAAAGCTTGACAAAAGAGTTTTTTTTCTATAATTAGCAACCCAGGCAAAAATCAGGGGCAAAAGAGCGTTTAACCATTTAATAATTTTATTGTTATTCGGTAGCATGCCCGGGCATGCGGAGAATTCTTATAAGAAGGAGGTGATAAATCGAGAAAGGAGGGAAATTGTTTTTGCGTAGGGAGTGGATTGATTTTTTAACGCGTTAAGAAATGAACAAAGGTGTTGGTCGGAAATCTATAACTTACAGTAAGGAGGATCAAGAGTATGAAAAAGACCTTTATAGCGCTTGCAGTCCTGGCTGCTTTGGCCTTTGGGGCAGTACCATCACAGGCCCTGATTGGCACGCCGGATGCTGTTCCGGGTACGAATGTGTTAGTACCCTTTTTTATAGTATCCAAGTCGGGATATGGTAATGAAGATGCCTTAATCGCGATAACGGAAGTAGGGAAGGCAACGACTAACTTTACATTAAAGTATGTGATGTATAACAGAACAAGTGGGAAGCATAAGGATTTCCAAACAACGATGACACCGAAGGATGTTTTTGCGGTCAAAGCCAGCGAACTCATCGATTATTTGACAACGAGCGAAAGGACTGCTTACGAATACGACCTTAACGGGGATGGGACCAACGACAGTTATATCGGATACATAGAATTCTATCCTTATGGTTCCTACCAGCCCATAGACACCCTCCACGGCTATGTGTTAGTGTACGATCTGGCCGCGGGTAAGGCAGGGGGGTATCTCGGTGCATCAAGGGAGTACGCTGGCACCGGCTACGGGACGAGTTCGCTTCAACGGAGTTCTATGATTAATACTGGAAGCCTCTCCCCGATGGAGGCCTTTTCCGGAAATGCCTATTCGGCGGGAAAAGAATTGCTGGCAGGGAGGACCGCTGTTGGAGCTAGCTGGTTCCAGTTGTCCCCCCGTTACTACGTCCTGAATGCCTCTGCCGAAAACTACTTTTTCATCTGGGCTGACAGGAACCTGGGCACCGATGGATCGGTCACTTTAAACTACTATGATGAAGCGGAAAATCCTATATCAACGTCAATAGATCTGCCATATGAACTGAACGTCCTTAATGTGAAGAAAGATCTATTACCGGCAACTAATACGACTTACCCGTCTGCCGGCTGGGTTGATATTACGATGACAGCTTCAACCGCGAGAACCATAACTGAGTGGCTCGGTTACAACTATATGCTGGCAGCGGGTGCGGCCTCAGAGACGTGGCTGGCCATCTTTGACATCCACAGGGATGCAGCTTCTCAGTAATCAGAGGTATCTTTAGACAACTTAAGCAATAATTTTGAGTGATTAACATTAAAAAGGCGGGCCTTTGGGGCCCGCTTTTTTAATCCCTAATGTCTGCCATATGGGAGGACTTTATTGGGGTTGCCGATGCGAGGAACGGTTTGCGCTGTAAATTTCCTGTGGATCATTATTCTTGTGATCGGCCTTGGCTGTGATTCTGGCACCAGGAAATTGGAGGATAAACAGGCGAAAAAGGAATTGAAATTTGTGGATTCGTCAACCGGGCTGCCCACCAGTGGTCAATGGCGCCATAGCATGACCTTTTTTGACATCAATGGCGATGGATACATGGATATACTGGCTCCCCCGCCGAGGTTGGCATCAGAAGGATTTAAAAGACCAGTTGTGTGGTATGGGAACGGTAAGGGAAAATGGTCAAAATCCTTACTCGATGTGCCCCCGGATACTGACTATGACTACGGTGGTATTACTGTTGGGGACTTCGATGGCAATGGGATAGCCGACGTGGCACTTGCCATGCATGGGATAGGGGTCAAGGCCTTCAGGGGAAAAGGTCGGGGAAAATATGTGAATTTCTCCGACGGAATTCCCTCAGTAAGGGAATTCTCCTCACGTGCATTGGTGTCTGCCGATTTCAACAATGACGGCATTTCGGAGATTGCAGCGGTTTCAGAGGCCCAATTTGGAAAGGAATTCCCGACCCCGACTGGTGTCTGGGTCTGCTATAACTCCAATAACAGGTGGAGATGTAAACCCATTGGGGAGAAGGAAGAGATGGCAGCGCTTTTTGCTGACCAGGTTGTTGTCGGTGATATAAATGGAGATGGCAACAAGGATATTGCGGTTGCCTCGCATGTAACCTTTAAGGATCTGATCGTCTGGGTCGGTGATGGCAAGGGGGGTTTTACGCTTTTCAAAAAAGGGCTTCCCCCTCAGGGGAAGCATATTTACGGATCTGTTGCCATTGCTGATATAAACAGAGACGGCAGGGATGACCTTATCGTCTGTATGATCGGGGTTGGTCAGAAGGGGTTTAGTGGGTTGAGGGCCTTTCTGGGGGGCCCGGACTCCTTTAAGGAGATTTCTGAAGGACTGCCTTCGCCCAGGGTCTTTTATGCTGTTGATGCCAGTGATCTGGATGGTGATGGCAGTGTGGAAATAGTCGCGGGGACAGAGGAGGGAGGGCTTAGAATATTCTCTTACAATGGCAGCCGGTGGGATGAGGTAAGCGTATCAGGGCTGCCCACTAAGGGATTATTGAGGACATGGGGCATTTATTGTGTTGATCTGAATGGCGACGGCCGTAAAGATATTGCCGTCAATTATGGGTCAGACGTCTCCGGCGTTGGCGGGGTGCGCGTCTTCCTGAATGCCCCGGGAAAGGATTAGCTGGTCCGAGAGAAGATGGGTTAACTGACTGAGGAAAAGCGGAAATGGAGGAACTCTGGAGGATGTTTTCACCTGAAAAACGGTTGGCTCTGATCTTTTTCTTTTGCATGGGTGCCTGCTTGATGCTTCTGGTCGCGTGCGAAAGTAGGCCGAAAGAAGAAGACCCGAAGGCCTCCCTTACAAAGGCGGCCGAGGAGTACTGGACCAAGCGGTTGATCGATTTTGATTACAAGTTTACTTATAATATGGAGCTGGAAAAGGATTCCCTCCCCTTTCCCAAGTATCTTGAAAAGATCAAGAACTATGGCCAGATCAAGGTCTTGTCGTTAAAGGCGGAGGAGGTCAGAATAGACAACAATGAAGGGTTTGTCAAAATAACAGCCAAATGCAGGGTCGCTCCGGTGCCAAAGGTGGTAGGACTTTCGTTAAGGGATGTTTGGTTATACAAGTCGAACCAATGGAAACACAAACTGCCAAAGAAATAGCCAAAGCGAGATACCTTCAGGTTTCTTTAACTTGAGAGTCCAAAGTCCTCTCGTCATGCCGGACCTGATAAGCCTGCCCCGTACCCGATACGGGGGCATCCAGAAGTCATACGATATTGATAATATTCTGGATTCCGGCTGCAGTTTATCCCGTATCCTATACGGGG
>CAZXCQ010000199.1:0-11595 GCA_964639275.1 uncultured Desulfobacteraceae bacterium
GCTATAGGGTTGGTTTCCGATACGCCATTTTGTGACGGCCGCTAGGCCATGTCATTGGGGGCATGTGGAAGAAAAAAAGACCCCCATGCCACACCTTTCCCCCTGTTCTTTGAGATGTTACGTTTAAAATGCCTAAAGTGCCTTAAATTGTATCTTTTCAATAATTACTAGTATCAGGGTTCGGCGCTTGGAAACTGGGATAGCGCCACCTCCAGGTGAGGAGTCCGAAGGACAAACTGTTTATGATTTGTATCTTGTATTTGTTTGTATTTTGGTGCTTGTAATTTGGTATTTGTTTGAGATGTGGTGGAGTCGGGGAGGGGTCAGATTCGGTCGAGGGCAAGCTGGATCTCTTCCCCCACCAGGCCTTTCTCACGCGGCAGACGGGATTCCAGGCCCTTCCTGGACCGGTTGCCGCCCAGTCTCCCCAGTGCCCAGGCACACATCGCCCTGACCGTCTGATCCGGATTTTCACCCAGTACCCGGGTCAAGATCGGGACATGACGCCGGTCACCCTGATTGCCCAGGGCCCTTGCGGCGTTCATCTGCCATTTTGCGATGTTTTCCCGGGGGATATAGAAGGTGAGGGGCCAGACCTTGTTCTCATAGTGTTCCTGGCTCATGGTCAGCAGGGTATCCAGTTGAAAATCAGAGGCCCGCCTGGCAAGGGCCGGGTTTTCCGGGAGGTCCTGGTTTGTCCACGACTGATTTCTTGGACACACCTCCTGACATCGATCGCACCCGTACACCCATGTACCCATCGGCTCCCTCAGGTCCATGGGGGTGATTCCGGATCCGTAATAGGTGTTAAACGCGATGCATCGAACGGGATTCATTTTCTTGGGGGAGTAAAGGGCCCCCGTGGGACACGCCGCAATGCAGGCATTTTTGCACCAGGAGGGACATCCCAGCCCTATTGACGGGTCGTCGGGTTCAATTTCCGCATCCAAGAGTATGGGGATGCTTTCCAGCCATGAGGCACCCAGCATGCCCCTCCGGGCAAAGACAAAGCAGTTTTTGCCATAGGTCACCACCCCGGCCCGGGCGGCGGAAATGCGCGCCGGGGTCTCGGCCTCAAAATGGTATCGGATACCTTCCGCTTTCAGCATGGCAAAGAGGTCAGTTATCCTCTGGTGCTCGGCGCCCTTTTCCTTCCGCTCATCCACCTGATAGCACCGCCCGATTTTGCCGATCAGCTGGGCCGGGAACCTCTGGCGATGGTAGTTCCGGATAAGAACCAGGATCGATCTCGCCCAGGGGTGTTTCTCACGGGGAGAGGCACCGCGTCTTACATTAAAACGGTCGGTCATGACCCACCGGTACATATCCGGCCGGGAGTCGATTTCTTTGACGTAGGGATCCAGGGGATCCGCACTGGTAAAACCGGCGTCCTCAAAACCCCGTTCCAGCGCCCCGTGGCGCAATCGTTCCTTTAGACCCACTTCTTGCCTCCTTTTGCGGGATTTGTAATGGGGATCTACCCGTTTTGGCGAAGAAATTCAAGTCATTCTGAGAAAACCCCTTATTCTCTAACTGCTTGACACCCATCGGTGCTTCCCCTATCCTCTGCCCTTAGAACCAAACGTAGGCGTTCCCGGGTTCAGGGTTCAACGTTCAAGGTTAGGGATAAGGTTTCGGGTTTCAGGTTTCAGATAGTGAAAGACTCCGTTTCAATTAGGTGCAATGCAAATTGTAGGGAAGGCGTGGTTCGGGTCACTGGAAACTGGGGACGCACCACTGGGGGGAGTCCGAAGGACAAACTGGGGACCCACCGGTAGGTGGGGAGTCCGAAGGACAATTTGGGACTTGTTTGTAATTTGGTGCTTGTGATTTGGGATTTAGAACCAACCTTTGAACCCCTGAACCTTTGAACCCGTGAACGGTTACGAATAAACAGTATGTGTTTGAGGAGGCGATCATGACCTTGATGACAAGGGACCAGTATCTTTCCACACTGAGAAAACTTTCTCATTCGGTCTTTATTCAGGAGGAAAAGATCCAGAGCGTGGTGGATCATCCCATATCAAGACCCCCTGCCATGGCCATGGCCGAAACCTATCAGCAGGCGGAGCAAAAGGAGAAAAGACCGCTATTTACCACCCGGTCCCATATCACCGGAGAGACAATAAACCGCTTCACCCACATCCACCAGAGTACCGACGACCTGATCAAGAAGATCTTGATGTTAAGGGAGATGGGCAGAAAGACCGCCTGTTGCTTTCAGCGTTGTGCGGGCCTGGACTGTATGAATACCGTATTTGCCATAACATACGAGACAGACCAGGAATATGGGACCCGCTACCATCCCCGCTTTGTCGATTTTATGAAATATGTGCAGGCAAATGATCTCGTAACAGCGGCCTGTATGACAGACACCAAGGGGGACCGGGGCCTCTCGCCTTCAAGACAGGCGGACAGGGATCAGTATTTACATAGGGTAGAAGATAGAGGCGGTGGTATTGTGGTGCGGGGGGCAAAGCTGCATATCACCGGTGCGGTCAACTCGCATGAATTGGTTGTGGTCCCGACGAGGGCACTCAGGGAGGAAGACAGGGATTATGCTGTGGCCTTTGCGGTGCCCGCAGACACCAAGGGGATTACGTTTATTTACGGCCGTCAACCCTCTGACACCAGGCGTCTTGAAGAGGGCCAGTGGGATGTGGGTAATCTCTACTATGGTGGCTGTGAGGCCATGGTGGTCTTTGATGACGTCTTTGTCCCGGAGGAGAGGATATTTATGAAAGGGGAATATGCCATGGCCGGTCGCCTGGTGGAGCTCTTTGCCGCACACCACAGGGCGAGCTACGGGGGGTGCAAGGTGGGGGTGGGTGATGTCTTGATCGGGGCCGCGGCGGCGATTGCTGAGGTCCAGGGGACAGAGAAATCGTCCCATGTCAAAGACAAACTGGCAGAGATGATCCACCTCAACGAGACCCTGCATGCCGGTGCACTGGCCAGTGCCATCAAGGGCACGAAGACCCCCAGCGGCGCCTATACCGTAGATCCCCTGCTCGCCAACGTGTGCAAACTCAACGTAACCCGCTTCCCCTTTGAGATATCTCGACTGGCCCAGGATATCGCCGGCGGTATCCTCGTGACCATGCCCTCGCTCCATGGGAGAGACGCCCCTGACATCGGCAGGTACATAAAAAAGTATCTCGTGGGAAAAGAGGGCGCAGACAGCGAAAAACGGATGCGGGTATTGAGGCTCATCGAAAACATGACATTGGGCAGCGGGGCGGTTTCATATCTCACAGAATCGATCCATGGGGCGGGTTCTCCGCAGGCCCAAAAGATCATGATCACCCGATTGGCCGATCTGGAAATTGCCAAATCTTATGCCTTTGAGCTATGCGGAATTGGTATCGAGAAAGGGGACGGTTTAAGGTAATTAATCTAACTTGGTAACACTTCAGCCCCGTCACTTTAAGAGCCGACCCCGGTCAAATGTCCACTGAGATCCCCTCTCAGGAGGGAACCCCAGTGGGCAAAGGTCGCTACTAGGCCAACCTGCCTTTGAAAAGGAATTGCGTACCCTTAGCCTATACGACTCGGGCCGTAATCCGTCGGTGGCAGTGGCAGGTCACCAACCCAGATGGTCTTATCATCAATTCCCCTGATCTCGACGTCGTTATAGTATGAGTAGATATAGCCAAAGAAGTTCCCCTTGGGCCCCAATATCTTCCAGAGGTCAGGAGGGAAATTGATATTGGCATTTAGCCAGTCCACCAGGGTAACCAGCACCGACTTCTCGGTCACCGGGATCCATTTGTCAGAAGTGATCCGCCGGCCTTCAATCTTTGCATCAAACATCACCGCCGAGGGATTGTTCACACCCAGACCGGCGTAATATATGTCATAGTTCTGCCAGTTCTCTATCAATTCCTTTATGCTCACCTTACCCGTTGCCGAAACAAGTGTTCCGTATTTGCCAAGCCCCCCACAACCTGTCATCAAAAAAAGAAGCCCGGCAACCAAAAAAACAAGTTTGATAAGATCAAATTTTTCCTTCATTTCTTCACCTCATGTCTTTATTGGGGATTGTGCCATATCTTATATTTTAGCCGTTCAGGGGTTCAAAGGTTCAGGGTTCAAGGTTACATTTTTGTCCCCAGATTCCATTTTGGGCGCCTATTCACGGCAGAAGCGCCCGGATTCGTCTGTCCCAACCCGAAAATTGGTGCCGTATCGGCACATATTTCACGAGGACTCCAGGTCTTCAATCTTGTCCTTTTCCCTAACCCTGAAGCCGGAACCTACGAACGCTTACCTTATATTTTAGCCGTACCGCTGAAAAAGGTAAAGCCTATTTCAATCCCTTTTGGGCTATCCGGTGGGTGCCTCGTCCGGGGCATGCGATTCCCCCTTTCCACCGGGTACCTCTCTGGCCTCCTCCGTCTTGGGCCGCTGCCTCCTCAGTTTCTCCATAACCACGTAGAGTACCGGTACCAGCAGAAGACTCAGGAACGTGGCGGCAATCATCCCGCCAAACACGGCCGTTCCCAGGGCGTGGCGGCTGGCAGCCCCGGCCCCCTTTGCTACCACCAGCGGCATCACGCCCAGGATAAAGGCAAAGGCGGTCATAAGAATGGGCCTCAGACGGAGGCGGGCAGCCTCAAGGGCAGCCTCCACAATGGACGTCCCTTCCTCCTCCCGCTTTGTCTTGGCAAACTCGACAATGAGGATCGCATTTTTGCTGGCAAGACCGATGAGCATGACCAGACCAATCTGACAATAGACATCGTTGTTGAGCCCGCGCCACGATTCGGCGACCAAAGCACCGAGGATGGCCAGGGGCACGGCAAACATGATTACCATGGGCAGGATCCAACTCTCGTACTGGGCGGCCAAAAAGAGAAAGACAAAGGCCAGGGCCAATCCAAAAATGATGGGTGCCTGTCCTCCGGCCTTGATCTCCTGAAAGGCCACGCCGGTCCACTCATAGGCGTAGCCCTCGGGCAGGGTCTTGTCCGCGAGCCGAGCCATCGCCCCCAGGGCCTGGCCCGAGCTATAGCCGGGGGCGTTTACCCCGAGGATTGAGGCCGCACGGTAGACGTTATAATGCTTGATGGTCTGGGCGCCACGCACCTCCTTTACCTTTACCAGGGCGCTGAGTGGCACCAGTTCGTCCTTGTTGCTCCGGACGTAAAGCCGCGAGATGTCAAACCGCGCGGAACGGAAATCCTTTTCGGCTTGTGCAAATACCCTGTAGATCCTCCCAAATTTATTAAAGTCATTCACATAGAGGGCCCCCAGGTAGGTCTGGAGGGCGTCAAAGATATCGGAAATAGCAATCCCCAGCGTCTTGGCCTTGGTGCGGTCAAGGTCTATATAGTACCGGGGAAAGTTAACCGCAAAGCTTGTGGAAAGGGGCAGGAGTTCGGGATAATTCCTGGCCTCCTGGATCATCTTTTGTGCCACATTGCTCAGTTCATCCAGGCCCCCCCCCTGCAGATCCTGCAATTCGAACTCAAAGCCTCCTGTCTGACTGAGACCCTGGATCGGCGGGGGATTAAAAGAGACCACGATGGCCCCGGCTACCGCTTGGGTCTTACGGCGGACCTGGGCCATGATACCATCCAGGCTCAATTCAGGCGTCTTCCGTTGGGACCACGGTTTTAGGATGGCGATGGCCGTGGCCGCATTGGAGACACTGACGGAATTGACGATGTCATAGCCGCCGATTGTCAGTATATCCGATACGCCGGGGGTTGAAAGCAGGATATCTTCAATCTTATCGGCCACCCGCTCGGTCCGTTGAAGCGAGGCCCCTTCGGGTCCCTGCATGAGTACGAAGAAGTAGCCCTGATCCTCGTCCGGGATAAAACCGGTGGGGACCAACTGGAACATGTAGTAGGTGACACCCAGAAGGACCAAAAACGCGGCAATGATAAGGTATCGGAGTTTGATAAGTCCCTTTATCACCCCCACGTACCTCCTCGTGGACCAGTCAAAGCCCCGGTTGAACTTCCTGAAGAACCATCCATGACCTTTCCCGGGCCGAAGAAGGACGGCACAGAGGGCCGGACTCAGGGTCAGGGCGTTTATCGAGGAGATTCCGACAGAGATGGCAATGGTGAGGGCGAACTGTTTGTAAAGCTGGCCGGTTGTCCCCGGCATAAAGGCAACCGGCACAAAGACCGCCATCAGCACCAGGGTCGTGGCAATGACCGGTCCGACCACTTCCTTCATCCCCTCCATGGTCGCCGCGACGGTCCCCTTTCCCTCCTCTTCGATGATCCTCGATACGTTTTCCACCACCACGATGGCATCATCCACCACAAGACCGATCGCAAGGACCAGACCAAAAAGGGTTAGGGTGTTGATAGAGAACCCCAGTGCCATCATCACCGCAAAGGTCCCGACGAGCGAAACCGGAATGGTGAGGGCGGGAATAAGGGTGGAGCGCCAGTCCTGCAGGAAGATATAGACCACCATAAATACCAGGAATATGGCCTCAAGCAATGTGATAAGGACTTCCTTGATCGATTCCTCAACGAACAGGGTGGTATCGTAGACGATCGTGTATTCGATCCCCTTTGGGAAGCGCTTGGAAAGTTCCTTCATCGCGGCCCTCACCTGATCAACGGCATCGAGGGCGTTTGCTCCCGGCAACTGGTAGATAGCGATGGCAGTGGTGGGCTTTTTGTCCAGGGCAGCATAACTGTTGTAGTTCTCGGCCCCCAGTTCGACCCGGGCCACGTCCTTTAGACGGACAACGGAGCCATCCGGCCGGGTTCGGACGATGATATCCTCAAACTGCTTTACCGTTGAGAGCCTCCCCAGCGTGGTGATGGTGTAGGTAAAGCTCTGGCCCGGTGGGCTGGGCGGCTGTCCTATCTGGCCGGATGCCACCTGCAAATTCTGTTCACGGATGGCGTTGACCACGTCATTGCATGTCAGGCCCAGCCCGGTCAGCTTGTCGGGGTCAAGCCATGCGCGCATGGAGTATTTCCGCTCCCCGAAGATGTTTACGTCTCCAACCCCCGGGATCCGCTTGAGGGCATCCACAAGGTTGATATTGGCATAGTTGCTCAGAAACAGACTATCGATTTGTTTGTCTGTAGATATCAGGTTGACGACCACCAGAAGGTTGGTGGACTGCTTTTTGGTGGTGACCCCGTAACGCCGCACATCCTCGGGCACCTGCGGCAAGGCAATGGCCACCCGGTTCTGTACGTCCACGGCTGCGATCTTGAGGTCGTAGCCCACATCAAAGGTCACGGTGATGTTCATGGTCCCGTCATTGGAGCTGGTGGAGGTCATGTAGGTCATGCCCTCCACACCGTTGACCTGCTCCTCGATGGGCTGGGTAACGGTTCGCTCAACCACATCAGCGCTGGCACCGGTGTAGGTGGTGGTGACCTGAACCGTGGGTGGGGAAATATCCGGAAACTGGGCCACTGGAAGCGCGGGAATACAGACAGCGCCTGCAATCACAATAACGATAGCGATGACACCCGAAAAGATGGGGCGTTTTATAAAGAAGTTGACGAACATAGGTAAATGGCTTCCGGGATTGGCACTATTTTCTTTTTTCTTTTGAGATCTATTGAGCCCCTGCGGCCTGTTTGGGTATCTTTTTTGAAATCTTCTCCGGTGTCTCTTGATCCGGGGCTTCGGTTTTCTTCTCCGCGGTCTTCTCCGCCTCTGTCCCTGCCTCTTTTGACGAGGCAAGCTTGGTTCTTACCACCATGTCGGGCCGGACCAGTTGGATGCCCTCGACGATGACCTTTTCCCCTGCCTTTAAACCCTCCAGGACAATCTTTTGTCCCTTGTATGTATAAGGGGTCTTTACCCGTCGAAGATGCACCCTGTTATCCGTTCCCACCACATACACATAGGAGCCCCCCTGATCCTCGGCCACGGCCTCTTCAGGAATAAGGGGGGTATCGGGAAAATCGGCCAGGAAGAGACGCACCTGCACATACACCCCGGGCAACAGGGTCTTCTCAGGGTTGGGGACCACTGCACGCATGGCCACCGTGTTGGCCTTTGGATCAACCACGTTGTCGATAAAGTCCACCCTTCCCTGGTGGGGGTGAACGCTCCCGTCAGAGAGTACCACATCCACCGGCTGGGCCTTTTCCTGCCGGTATTTGAGGATGACCCGCAGATCCTCGTCGCTGGGGCTGAAATAGACATAGATGGGGTCCAGCTGAACAATGGTTGCCAGCTTGGTATCCTCGCCCGCCCCAACCAGATTTCCCACGTTTACAAAGGTCCGTCCGATCCTCCCGTTTATCGGGGAGTACATGGTGCAGTAGCTCAGATTGATTTTGGCCTGTTCCAGCTGGGCCTTGTCGGCCTCCACGGCAGCGGCCGCTTCCTTTGCCCTGGTGTTATATTCATCAAATTTTTCGCGGGTCACGAAATCCTGTTCCACAAGCGGCTCATAGCGTTTTACCTGTTCCTCTGCAAAGGCCAAGGACGCCTTGTCTTTGGCAAGCTGCGCCGTAATCCTTGCCACTTCGGCCTGGTAAGGCTCTCGTTCGATAACATATACCAGCTTGCCTTTTTTTACGTCGGCGCCTTCCCGATAGAGCCGTTTCATAAGAAACCCTTCCACCCTCGCCCGGATGTCCACCGTCTTTATAGCGGAAACGGTGCCCACGTAGTTGATGTGGACCGGCACCGTCTTTAGCACAACCGGTGCCACGGTGACCAGAGGGGGCTGGGGCGGTGGGCCGACCTGCTCTTTTTTTTTGCACCCTCCGGCCAAGAGAATAAGGGGGATGCAGACCAGCACGGCGGCCCTTGTCCATTTAGAGAACCGCCATCTCTCATCTTTTTTCATTTTGGGTGTTCTCCCCTTCAACGGTCGATCCTGGATCCCGGCCGGAGGTGGTCGGGGGAAGCTCGGCCCCTACGGCATGCAGGAGTTCTGCGTAGGAGGTATAGAGACTTGTCCTGGCCTTGACCTTCTGGGCCCTTGCCTTGGCCAACGTGGTTTGCGCATTTAGCAGCTCCACAATATCTGCCGCCCCTGCCTTGTAACGCGCCAGTGAGACCTCGTATGATTGCTTGGCGCTTGTCAGAAGACTCTCGCTCGTCTCCAGTTGCTGGCCTGCGGTTTGGAAGTTGTAATAGGCATCCCACACATCTGCAATGACCGTCTCCCCTTTTTGCTTGAGGGCAGCACGGGCCGCCTCAAGGTTTGCACGGGCCTTGCGGACCGCGTTGCGCAGGGCCATTCCTTCAAAAATTGGGATCTGGAGCTGAAGCCCACCATAATAATTGCTCTGGTTACTGTCTATTTTTAACCCTTCCATCCTGCCGTCTACGCCTGTCCACCCCACACTGCCACCTGCCATAAGTTTTGGTAATAGCGCCGCTTCGGCCTCTTTTAGTCCGGCCTCACTCTGCTTTACGGCGGCCCTGGCCGCGGTGAGTTCCGGACGGTCGTGCTGTGCCATCTCAATCAGGTTCTTTATGTTCTTGTCGATCCGGTCCAGGGGCACCTCGTCGGGTTCTTCTGCCACGTCAAATGAGATGCTGGCAGGCCACCCGACCGCCGTGGCAAGCCTTCCGCGACCGATTTCAACCGCGCCCCGATCAGACACCAGGTTAAAGCGAACCCCTTCCATGTTCGCCTTGGCCTGTAGGACATCGGCAATGGTACTCACGCCCGCCCGCCGTCTCTGTCTTGTGGCGCGGAGGCTTGTCTCGGCCTCTTCAAGGTTTATCTCATCAGCCCGCACAAGGGCCTTGTTGCCAAGATATGCGTAATAGGCCTGAGGGACGTTTCGAAGGACATCCTGGATGGCCTGGCTGTGGTTCCAGTTGGCGGCAATGAGTGCCTGACGGGCCCCTTCCACCCTGGCCTCGCGCCCCCCAAAGTCCAAGAGGAGGTAGCTCAGGCTGAGGCCTACCTCACCATAGATGCCCCGGAAGGCACTCAACCCGGAGGTCTGAGGCAGTTTTCCGCCATACCCCCCGGCTTCCCCGCTGACGGTTGGATAGTATTCACCGCGGGATGCGGCCCACCCGGCTGCGGCTGCTCGGGCCTCTTCCCAGGCCTGCCGGGTAGACGGATTGATACGGAGCGCTATATCGACCAGCTGTGTCAGGGTGAGTTTGCGGGCTGAGGATTGAATCTCGGGTGGCATCCCCGGGAGCTTTTCAGAAGGCAAGGCCTCGGGCCGGGCATCCGGTGTGGGCTTCCACGCCTTCCCCGGTGCCGGGGGGGCAAATTTCATCGGGGTCCATTCGGGCAGGGTCTGTTTGCACCCCCCTGACATGCCAAGGAGGGCCAGGGCCAGAAAAAGCCCCCACACCCGGGGCCAATTGCCTTGCCGGTGGTCCTTTTTTCGCGCTCCGCCATGTCGGACAATGAGCGTGAATGTCTTGAATTGGCCTTTTTTGTGTCCTATCAAGACCTGGATCCCCATCTCCCCTTTCGGCCTCTGTTTGTTCCCCCGGGTTTGGATCCCTCTCCCCGGAAATTGAGATGCTGCGATGTGTTTTTGAGAACAGAATGGATTTTAGAGCTCTAATATGACAAAATGCATGAATAATCAATAAGAAAAGGAAACTCGACAGGATTGTGCAAGGTCTGGAAATCTCAAGATCACTTTGCGCCCCGCAGGAGTCTACGGAATTTGGAGTGACCGCGTGGCATTTTCTCTGGTTCAAAAAGGGCTCGCCCAAAATAGATGACATAAGAAAATGATCGGATTATAGTGGGACCCAACTCCCTGTTTTGATCAAATTATCAAGACGGGGTGTCTAGACCATTCAGGAGGTAGAAAATGACCCGGCGAAAAAAGATCGATCTTAACTCTGACGTGGGGGAAAGCTTTGGGATCTTCAAACTCGGCCTCGACGAAGAGGTGATCCCCCTTATCAGTTCGGCCAACATCGCATGCGGGTTTCACGCGGGTGATCCCGCGGTGATGAAGCGGACCATCTCACGCGCCAAGGAAAACGGTGTGGGTGCAGGTGCCCATCCCGGTTTTCCCGACCTGATCGGGTTTGGCAGAAGAAATATGGATGCCACGCTGGAAGAGATTAAGGACTATGTGACCTACCAGATCGGTGCCCTCCAGGCCTTTGCCTCTGCGCAGGGGGTAAGACTCCAGCACGTAAAACCACACGGTGCGCTCTACAATATGGCCGTCCGCAACGTGGATGTATGGGATGCGGTGGCAGAGGTCCTTGCCGATCTTGACAGGGATCTTATCCTCGTGGCACTGGCCGGCCCAAACAAGAGCGAACTTGAGTCGATCGCCACCCGCCATTCCATCCGGATCGCCTTTGAGTTTTTTGCCGACCGGGCCTATAATCCGGATGGCTCACTTGTATCGCGCCGGGAGAAAGGGGCGGTACTACACGATCACAAAGAGGTGGCCGAAAGGGTCATCAAAATGGTCGTAGACGGTCTGGTGGAGGCCAGAGATGGCAGCGAGATTGGGCTTGAAGCCGACACCATTTGCGTGCATGGGGATAACCCCCAGGCAGTGGCCCTTGTAAAGGGTATCAGGGATTCTCTCCTCGAATCAGGGATTGAGGTCGTTCCTATGGGCAAGTCGCTCTAACCAGGTAACCGTTCACAGGTTCAGGGTTCACCGTTCAGGGTTAGGGACAAGGACAAAA
>CAZXCQ010000200.1:0-11577 GCA_964639275.1 uncultured Desulfobacteraceae bacterium
ACATATCATTCCAATCAATAAATACCGGAGCCTTCAGAAGCTTGCTAGGGATTTGCGACAGATTTCTGCCTACAGGGTAATCTGAGAGAAAGCGATCAAGAAGAGCCAGTGTTGCCTCTTCAGTTTTGAACTTGCGTCCAATGGCTCTTTTTAAATCGAGATAGCCCTGAATGTCCTGGCCGAGTAAGCTGCGAAAAGAACCTGTCGTTTTCATAGCAGTTCCTCCCCATGCCCGAGGGCAACTTCACGTAGAGTTTCTACAGCGATTTTTGTGTAAACCTGAGTGGATGATGGCGATGCATGCCCCACGTACTCTCCAATAGCTTTAAAGGAGAACTCGGCATCAACAAGTCCTTGCACACATCTATGGCGCAGAGTGTGTGAGCCGGGCCTGCCAACCTTTATGCCCGCCTTATGCAGATAATGGGTCACACGTTGCGAGATCGCACTGGATGTCAGGGGAACTCCTGGGGCCATGACGCGGAATAAGATGTACCACTCGGAGGTATCGGGACGTCCATTCTTGAGGTAATCCACAATCGCCTCGCCGACCACAGTCGAGAGTGGATAAGCGGTATTATGCCCGGCCTTTCTCTCAGATATCAATAAGCGTTCGCGTTTCCAGTCGATATCATTAAGCCGCAGATTTGCAACTTCACAAGCCCGCAACCCATAAGTCACCAAGAGGAGGAGAATCGCATAATCGCGTTTACCCAAAATGCTAGGCCGATCAACAACTTCCAGCATCTTTCTCACATCTTCCCACGAGATGGAACGTGGCAGATTGGAAAGGTGATATTTTCTTGGGGATTCGATGACACTACTGAGATCTGTTTCAGTCCCTCTTTCTCGATGAATGAACCGAAGAAAGACGCGTAGTGAACTGCACAAGCTCGTTACGGAAGGCTTGCTCAAACTGCGGCCCTCTTGGATAAGGAATGCACTGAGAATGGCAGGTGTGAGATCGGCAAGATGACCAAGCTCAATTCGTTTTAGATAAGCTTCGAAAAGCCGTAAATAATGACCGTAATCGAGGATAGAGCGCTCCCGCAGACCCCGTTCTTCGCGGAGATACAAAAAGAAGCCGGGAACTTGCTCTAAGAAAGGAATTTTTACTCTTTTTGACCGGCCCTTCCCTTTGAATCCAGGCACGACCAACTGCAGCATTTGTTCTACAGGGGTGCGGGCTTCATGTTCAACCCAGCGGGGGATCTCTCTGTATTGACTTCCGTGCTCACGAACCCACTGGGCAACAAATGGCTCTACAAAGTTTGCCAGTTCCTCGTAGCTTTTGGCCCCGTGCCCCTGACCAAACTCCCCGAAATGCCTCAGGGTGGGCACACGACGGTACACGTTGCGTGCGGCATACCCCTTTTCGGTGAGCCATTGCACATAACGCTCGATTGGCTCTCCGATCCATGACGCCTGAATACGGTCTATCGTATCGGGTTTGAGATAATAACGTTCTAACATGACAATCTCCTTTCTTGTGTGGATTTAAAGGAGACTGTCGCCCCAAAGGAAAAAATACACAAACAGTTATGTGTCCTTCAAAACTTAATAATATTTATTGTTTCAAATAGCTGACTGCTGAAGGACACATATCGTGGAGGGGCACATAACTTGGATTATGTTCCGCGGAACATAATCAAGGGTGATATATTGCGGGCATCCGCCAAAATATCGAAAGGCCTCCTCATGCAGCCGGCACCACGCTTCCTTGCTCGATTTCCATACCACTTTCCGGAAGGCCCGCCCGGAATATTTCAACACCATCACAAACAGCCGGGGCCTGCAATATTTTCCACTGTCATGAAGCGTTGGCGCTCCGGCACCTATGTCCACCTGGCTCTCTTCTCCAGGAAGATATTCCAGCCGATCATACTGCTCAGGATCCTTCTTTTTAAGCCCCCCACAAACCGCTTTACGCTA
The DNA here is from genome assembly GCA_964639275.1 of uncultured Desulfobacteraceae bacterium. Lineage (GTDB taxonomy): Bacteria > Desulfobacterota > DSM-4660 > Desulfatiglandales > Desulfatiglandaceae > CAZXCQ01. Next base: position 1,933 of record CAZXCQ010000200.1, read on the forward strand.
TTGTACCTATGGCTGAATCCAAACTGCTCCACCAGATCCTGGTAGATGCCCATGGCATTCCGCCCGTGACTCAGCTCCTTCTCGATCCACTCCCGATGCGGCTCACATGCTGAACGAGCGTGCTTCGGCACGCTTTCCTCCAGAGCCGGTGGCCAGGGTGGGGTATTTTGAATCCTCAGTACCTTCAAATACCACCCCTTGATACTGCTGACTGTATCTACGGATGGTTCTCCGATGGATTCCCGTCTTCCGGCTGATCTCTCTTTGGAGGTAGGGGCGTTTTTCGAAGTTTTGTTCCCCGGTGGCAACTGCCGTTTCTGACCTGATGGGCATTGAATCCGCACATGCTCATGAGGAGTTCGTCGGTCAACAATAGATCGCTGATCTCATCGATGGTTTTGATGGAGCCGATGACCTTCATCAAGAAGACAAGCACCAGTTGAATGAAAGGGACATTTTTTCTCTTTTGGTTTTAGGGATCAAGATGTTCCAAAAGCGCAAATACATCGATCTCCCTGAGGTAATTGAAGAAGGAGTCAAACAAGGTTGCCTCATCCATGGCATAGACCCCATCCATCTCACGGTGATGGAATAGGTGGTCTGCGACGATAACGTCATCCCGCTCGGAGGCATGCCAGAAGAGGCGGTTGCAGAGAGTTTCCTGGAGTTGGTCCGGGTTGGTCATGGCCGGAAGCTAAGCACAAAGAGAGGCGAATGTCAAATCGAGAATGGCCTATTTATTCCGTAATATCAATCACCTAAGGCGACGTCTTATATGGGTCTGGAGGCATTTCCTTTGCCTTGTGTATACCCCCCCTCCCGTGTCCGTGTTTGACCGTGGACTACCGTGCTCCCTGCGGGCTCTCAGACCCTTTCTCGTCGCAATTGGAAAAAGGGACCTAAAATCAAGAAGATGCGCCTTTTTTTGAAAAAAATTGACTTTTTTTTGATCCTTATATCGGAATTCCAGTTAGAGGTTGAAGAAAATGCCTTCTTGTGTATAATGAGATAGGGTGGCTAGCCTCATTTTGCGTGCTCTTGGCGCGCCAACGCAAATGCGATCAGGGGGGGGCTTTGGCACAGATAGACGCCTTTTTTAAGCTCATGAATGACCAGGGCGCCTCTGACCTCCATCTCATGGCAGGTCAGCAGCCCATATTGAGGATCCACGGTGCGCTGGAGAGGGTGAAATATAAAGTCCTCGACGATGATGGTCTAAAGACTATGTTGTACGAGATAGCCCCCGAAGAAAAGGTCAAGGTCTTCGAAGAGACAGGTGATGTGGATTTTGCCTATGAAATTCCAGGCCTGGCCCGGTACCGGGCCAACTTTTTCAGACAAAAAAACGGGATGGGGGCTGTCTTTCGGGAAATCCCCTCGACCATTTTGTCTTGTGAGCAGCTGGGTCTGCCGCCGGTGGTGCGCAGGCTTGCTACCCTCCCCAGGGGTCTTGTGCTGGTCACCGGTCCCACAGGCAGCGGCAAATCCACCACCCTGGCTGCCATCATTGACGAGGCCAACAGGACCCGAAAGGATCATATCATCACCATCGAAGACCCCATCGAATTTGTTCATAAGAGCGCCAAGGCGATCGTAAATCATCGGGAGGTGGGGCTTCATACCCGGTCCTTTGCCGCGGCCCTGAGAGGGGCATTGAGGGAAGATCCCGACATCATCCTGGTGGGGGAGATGCGTGACCTCGAGACGATTTCATTGGCCATCGAGGCCTCGGCCACCGGCCACCTTGTCTTTGGCACCCTCCACACGACCAGCGCTTCCAAGACCGTGGACCGGGTTATCGAGGTGTTCCCCATAAACGCACAAGAGCAGATCCGCAATACACTTGCCGATGGCCTCAGGGCCGTGGTTGCCCAGAACCTCTTTAGGCGTATTGATAAGAAAGGCCGGTGCGCTGCCCTTGAAATCATGATCGCAACCCCTGCGGTGCGCAATCTCATTCGCGAGGGAAAGACGTTTCAAATCCCCTCGATGATCCAGACGGGGAAAAAGTTCGGAATGCAGACCCTGGATGATGCCATTATGGATCTGCTAAACAAAAAGATGATCAGCCCGGATGAGGCTTATGCCAAGTGCAACGATAAGGCCAAGTTCTTACCTTTCTTGCAAAATCCACCGGCCGATTTTACTGAGGCCTGAGGGATGCGGGTATGCGACAACAACAGATCGATCATATTTTGACCTGCATGCTAAGTTCCCACGAAAACGTATCAGACCTCAACATGACCGTTGACAAGCCGTTTCAGGTGGAATCATCAGGAGAGTTGGTGCCGGTGTCATTAAGGCCCCCCATAGAAAGACTGACACCCTTCCAGACCGAGGTCTTCGCCCTCAACCTGATCAATGGGGATAGGCGTCTGACCGAGACGCTCCTGTCAGAGGGCTCGTGTGACTCGTCGTATCAGTTGGCTGGAAAGGCGCGGTTCAGGGTAAACATCTTCTCTCAGAAAGGTTGCTATTCTATTGTGATGCGGAAACTGGCCACCACAGTTCCGACAATCGAAGAGCTTGATCTTCCACCCGCCTTTTACAAGATGACCGGGGAAAAAAACGGGATTATCCTGGTCACCGGCGCCACAGGGACAGGAAAGACCACCTCTCTGGCCGCCCTCCTCAATGAGATAAACGAGCAAAAGTCGGTCCATGTCGTAACCCTCGAAGATCCTGTGGAATATTTGCATTCTCAAAAAAAGGCGACCTTTAATCAGCGGGAGTTGGGGGTAGACTTTGATAGCTTTGCATCCGGCCTAAGGGCCGCCCTCAGACAGGCCCCCAAGGTGGTGCTGGTGGGCGAGATGAGAGACAGGGAGACCGTGGAAATCGGTCTTTCGGCCGCGGAAACAGGTCACCTGGTCGTCAGCACGCTTCATACGGTGGATGCCGGCCAGACGATTAACCGCATCGTGGGCATGTTTGAACAGGAAGAGGAAAGACAGATAAGGATACGTCTTGCCGACACCGTTCGATGGATTGTCTGCCAGAGGCTCCTGCCCAAGGTCGGCGGTGGCCGGGTTGCGGCATTTGAAATAATGGGGTCAAACCTGAGGGTAAAGGATAGCATTTTGCACGGTGAGTCAGAAGGTAAGACCTTCTATGAAATTATCGAGGGCAGCCAACCTTTCGGGATGATGACTTTTGATCAATGCATCGGGGATCTCTACAATAAGCGCCTTATCACAGAAGAGACGGCCTTGGGTTATGCGTCCAGAAAGGCCATCGTTGGAAGGGCGATTGATTCAATCAAGTCTCAGAGGGGAGAAAAGACCACCACCATAGAAGGCCTGACCATTGATGAAGATTATGGGAAAAGGCATTAGGAGATAACCGGCTGGGGTGAGGAGCAAGCGGAATGGAAGTCGTCTGTGAATACTGCCATGCCAAACTGAACATCCCGGATGAAAAGCTCCCCCCTGATCAGCGGGTCAGAATCAGCTGCCCGAGGTGCAAGAACAAGCTGGTTCTCGACACCAGAGGAAGAAAACCGGATGTTTTAGCTCACCCGGTTGAGGGAGCTATTGAACTGGCAAGGTCAGGGGAGGACCTCTCGGGGGCCGAAATCCAAAAGGAGTCTCAACCGCCTCAACCCGAGGAGATCCCCTGGGATGAACAATTAGAAGAGGATACGGCCCTCGACCTCTATGAAGAGGGAGAGAAGTTGGCCCTTGTTCTGGACAGCGGTGCGCATGACAGGGAGAAGATAATACAGGCCCATGAGACGCTGGGCTACAGATCTGTTCCGGCCGAAGATTCAAAAAAAGCAATCAGCAAGATGCGTTTTCACAACTTTGACTTGGTGATTATGGCAGACCATTTTGACAATCTCCCGCTGGAACAGAGCCCTGTTCTCGGTTACCTCAACCACCTGTCCATGTCTATCCGAAGAAAGATCTTCCTGGTCTTGATCGGCGAAAGATTTAGGACGATGGACCCCATGATGGCATTTACCATGAGCGCCAACTTGGTGATAAACGTGAAAGACTTAGACAGACTCGCCAGCATCCTAAGGCGGGCTGTCTCGGATAACGAAAAATTCTATAAGGTCTTTTATGATACACTTGAGGAAGTTGGAAAGACCTAGTGATTTCCGAAATGGACATATTATACAAAAATCGGCTCAGGGTAGAGAACTGCATCTGCACCATCATCGATGTGCACAAGAGCATCAATAACAGGATCGAAAACGAGGAACTCCTTGCCCATTTTGAGGCCTTGGGCAAGGCCATCGAGGCCCTGGATATGAGTAAGGTCTCGGAAGGGGATATCTTGATGGTTGAAAAGGCCACAAACGCCCTGCTGGGAGAATTTAATTCCCTCTTTGAAACCGGGCAATTTGGCCACGTTTACGAAGAACTCAAGAACTAAACCCACCCTCTATCCTCTATCACCTTACCCCTGCCGGATCCACCGCGCAATCAAGGAGCCTGGCGCCGCTGATAGGTGCCAGGGTCTCAGCCCATTTCTCTCTTAACCTCCCGATGTCTTCTGTTTCTCCCAGGGCCCAAAGCGAGCCCCCGGCCCCGGCCCCCGCGAACCTGGCCCCGCAGCCGGTATGTTGAGCCTGGACCATCATCTTTTCCGTGATCGGTATCACGGCCTCGGGCGTAATCTTTCTGCGCAAGGACATTTCGTCCCGTATAAGGCGAGCCCCCTCTTTCCAGTCCTGTTCCCTGATGGATTGGGCCAAATGATGAACGATTTCATTGACCTCAAGCCACCCTGCCCTGGTGCGGCCGGAAAGGAAGTCCTTGACCCATCTACGGTTGGTTCGGAAGGCAATGTGGCTCTTGCCGCTATAGGCCACCAGGAGTCGTCTTGAAAGTTCTTTTTGTCCCTTTGGGTCAAGGAGGCGGTCTTTTTTAAAAGGGGTGGTACCGATCCCGTATCGCCATTTCCATTGATGGACCCCGCCATAAACCGCAGCGCCCTGGTCCTGAAGACCACAGTTTCCGCCGCTCACCCCATCTTCAATATGGTATGCCAGGAGCAGGATTTCCCTCTTTGATAGCTTCCTCCCACCCAACCCGGCAGAGACCTTGGAAAGGGCCTTGACAAGGGCGACCAGTGCTGTGCTGGACCCGCCCAGGGCCGATTTTACCGGGGACTGTGAACCAATCCGCACTTCAAGGCCATGGAAGTCAAAGTGGGAACAGGCCGCAAAAAAGAGGCCAAAGCCAGAATCAAAGGGAAGCCTGTCCGTGGGAAATGTCTCCCCCCGGGAGAACCCGTCTGAGGAGATCCTGACCCAACCGTCCCTGAAAGGAAAAAGGCTTATAAAGGTCCTCAGCTTCAATGCCACATTGACAGTGGTCGGCTCCACACCGGGCAACGGAATTGCCAGCGCCTTTATGTCCCATGTGCCCCCGGAGTCAATACGGCATGGGGCAGAGGATGTCACCTGATTATGGGTCAAAAAGTCTCTTACCGAGGTCATTAGCCCCAAAACCCTCCATCTTTTGTAACTTCTCAAAAACCAGGGGGGTGGATGAATTGTGCCATGCCTTTACGCCTCTTCATTGAGATGTTACGCTTTTTTCTTTAGCCAGTGGGTCGCCATGTAGAGGCCGCAGATCGTCTTGCTGTCCTGGATGAGGCCTTCATGGATCATCCGAACCGCCTCGTCCAGTCTCATCTCATGGACACCCAACACCTCGTCCGCGTCAAGGTCTTGTCTTGCAGGCCTGAGATCACTCGAGAGAAAGATGTGGATCCGCTCGTCTGAATAACCCGGAACAGGTGTGATCTCCCCCAGTTTTTGCCACATATTTGCTGAAAACCCTGTCTCTTCGATCAGCTCCCGCTTTGCGCAGTCAAGGGGTGTCTCATCGGGATTGAGGGTTCCAGCCGGGATCTCCCAGACAAAATCGCCTATTGCGTGCCGATACTGTCTGATCAACATCAAGGAATCGTTGTTGGAGATGGGAACGATTGCCGATGCACCGGGGTGGCGAATAATGTCCAGATCCACCGCTACCCTGTCCCCAAGGGTGACATTTTCTCTCTGGAGTCGAAATACCTTACCCCGATGCAGGATAGAGATGCTGTTTACCTTTGCGACCCTGTTCTTGCCCATTTGACTCCCCGCATTACTTCGGTTAATTCTTTTGTACCTTCCAACCTGGATATCTTGTAAGCGTTCACCAGAAACGCGGCGGCCATGATATCGTACCTTGTATAGGATGATGGCACAGGAAGTCAAGAAACTCCGGCTCGGGATGCAGGGTGGGAACCCGCCTTTTGGTGCTTGACAAAAAATTCTCTTGCGATTATAAGTAGTTCCCGATCTTGGAACAAAAAATCGCAAAGATGGATGGCTTGAAAGCAAAGTCCACGGCTCATCACAGAATGGCAGGTGGACTTCTTTGTTTTTGAAAGAGGGACAACCTGGTCACCGGGAGGAAGAAGTGGAGCTCATGGCCAAGTGTCATCACAGGATCGTTCAGATTATGGAAAAGGGAGTGGATATCCCCAACCCCCTGAGCCTTGATGTGGGCGACGAAGTCCAGATTGACAGGATCTCGGGAAACAGGGTCAAGATCTACCCGGGCTGCCGCATCTATGGTGAGGAAACTGTCATCTCCCCGGGTGTCCAGCTTGGCAGAGAAGGGCCCGTAACCATTGAGGATTGCCAGATCGGACCCCGTGTGGAATTGAAGGGGGGATATTTCAAAAAGGCAGTCTTTCTTGAAGGCTCTGAGATGGGTCTCGGGGCACACGTCCGCGACGGGTGTATCCTGGAGGAAGAGTCCAGGGCTGCCCACTGCGTGGGGTTAAAGCAAACGATCCTCTTCCCGTTTGTCACCCTTGGCAGTTTGATCAATTTCTGCGACTGTCTCATGGCCGGGGGGTTCAGCCGCAGGGAGCACAGTGAGGTGGGAAGCTCATACATTCATTTTAACTTCACCCCGGATGGGGACAAGGCCACCGCATCCCTGATTGGTGACGTCCCCCGGGGCGTGATGCTCAATCAGCGGCCCATATTCCTGGGGGGCCAGGGCGGCATGGTGGGCCCGCTCCGTGTGGGCTATGGCAACGTGGTGGTGGCGGGCACGATCCTGCGTAAGGATTCACCCGAGGATGACCGGCTTATTATTGGTCGGTCTTACCGGGGGAAGGTGACCCGGAGGGTACCCAATCGCTTTCTTGGCCTCTCCCGTATCATAGAAGGCAATGTCCGTTATCTCGCCAATCTGACGGCCCTGGAGCAATGGTATCTCCATGTCCGAAGGCCGCTCTTTGGTGTGCAGGAATTTGGGCAACTTGTTTACAAAGGGGCGCTGGAGAAGCTCTCCCTGGCCAGAAAAGAACGGGGCAGGCGCTTGAGGGAGGTGGCCGAGGAGATCCCCGGTGCCCAAGAGGGGCAAACGGGCAAAATCGGTGTTTCGGTGCCAGCACAGGAGTTTCACGATAGAATTGAAGCGGTGTGCGATCTATTCAGCGATCCCATTCCGGACAGGGCGGGAGCGGTTTATCGCGACCGCTTTCTGTCAGAATTCCAAAGGCATATAAAGGGCAGAAACCAGGGCTACATCCAGACGATCCAGGGCCTGCCGGCATCGGTTTCGCAGCAGGGCACCATCTGGCTCCAGGAGATTGTCCATGAGCTCTGCCGGCAGGTGGCGGTGATCTTGCCATCGATGGGCCTTTTCAAAGAGGACCGCTAGAGGCCTTTGAACCGGGAGAAAAACAGTGGGGCGACTATTTGGTACCGACGGGATAAGGGGGGAGGCCAACCAGTATCCAATAGATGCCATGACCGCCATTTCCGTGGGCCAGGCCATAAGCCATCTCTTTAAAAGGGAGGGTCGCCAGCCGCGGGTGGTCATGGGAAAAGATACCCGCATTTCAGGCGATATGCTGGAGGGGTCACTCGGGGCGGGCATTATTTCAATGGGGGGCAATCCATATCTGGCAGGGGTGCTACCCACACCCGGTGTCGCCTTTGTCGCCCGGAGCATGGGCGCTGATGCGGGCATCGTGATCTCTGCATCGCACAACCCTTACCCGGACAACGGGATCAAGATCTTTTCTGGCGATGGATTCAAGTTGTCCCATGAGCATGAGGGGGCCATAGAGGAGCTTGTGATGGGAGGCAGGCTACCCGGTATGGTTGCATCGGCGAGAGGAATGGGCCGTATCAAGCGGATAGAAGACGTCTCCGGGAAATACACGGTTTTCCTAAAAGACACCTTCCCGAGGGGTCTCTCTATGACAGGCGTAAAGATCGTCATTGATACAGCCAATGGGGCAACCTATCGGGTGGCCCCCGATGTCTTCGCTGAACTGGGGGCCGAGGTCAAGGTGATCCACAACCATCCCAACGGCATCAACATCAATGACCACTGCGGCTCCCAATACACCCAGGACCTCCAAGAGCAGGTCAAGAGCGGTGGGGCAGACATCGGGCTGGCCTTTGACGGCGATGGCGACCGTCTGATCGCCATAGATGAAAGGGGGAGAAGAATCACCGGTGACCAGATCATGATCATCTGTGCAAAGGTGCTCAAGGAGGAAGGCAGGTTGAAAAATGATCTGGTTGTCAGCACCATTATGAGCAATCTGGGCATGAGAGTCGCCTGCAAGAGATTGGGGTTCAAACACCATGCCTCAAAGGTCGGAGACCATCATGTCCTCGAGGATATGAGACGCCTGGGCGCTGTGGTCGGGGGGGAAGAATCGGGTCACCTGGTCTTTCTTGATCACCACACCACAGGGGATGGGATCCTGGCGGCCATCCAGCTGGTTGCAGCAATGCTCAAAGAGGGAAAGGCCGTCTCCAGTCTCGCCGACCAGATGGACCTATACCCCCAGAGGCTGATCAATGTGGCGGTGAGCCGGAAACCCGAGATTCATACCCTGCCACAGGTCGTCGAGGTCATCAGGGAGGTGGAGAGGGAACTGGGGGAAGAGGGACGGGTAGTGGTCCGGTATTCCGGGACAGAGGACCTTTGCCGCGTCATGGTTGAAGGGCCCACAGAGGATCTTACCGAGAGATACTGCAAACGGGTGGCAGAGGCAGTAGAGGGGGCGTTGGGTAAGACATAAGGGTCAAAGGAGTACGAAATCTTCAAGGTGGGTTTTTATTGAATTGCATAAAACAAGGACCCGCCGATCCGGTAGTGATCCACGGGCCCCTTCAGTGTCTTGGGAAGTTAAGGCGTTTACATGAACAAGTGAGGTTAAGTTTTTAGTTGACCATCCAACGCATCCATCATATGCCCTGTCAAGTCTCAAAGATGCCGTTATTTTCCTGATACAACTCACCTCTCCCTTCTCAGGACGTGATCCGCGGAAAAGATGCACGCACATCCGAGAGCCTTGTTGCTTGAGCGCCACCACAAACTCTCCGTTTCAAACAATAACCTTTGGAGACCTGTGGTCGTCACACGGTTTTGCTGTTATGGTGTTAAAGTTTTTGGGCGACGCTCGTCTCATGCTTTAATATAAGTCCTCACGGAGCGGAATCAAGAGGAGGGTCGCGGAATTTGCCCTCTTTCATAAAGGGCTGTTTATCAATTCCCCTATTGACAGCTTTCGGCTGATCCATATAAATACTTGATGAATTCGTAAAAAGTCGGAAATTACCCTTTTTTGTCATTCCTACGAAAGTGACGGATGGAAAGAAAAGAC
>CAZXCQ010000201.1:0-11562 GCA_964639275.1 uncultured Desulfobacteraceae bacterium
TATTAGAGGCATGTGGAAGAAAAAAAGACCCCCATGCCACACCTTTCCCCCTGTTGTTTGAGATGTTACAAAATTGCGCAAAAAGGAGAACAAAGAATGAAGATACTGTTTTTTGGCCCAAATGGCAGCGGCAAGGGTACCCAGGGTAAGATCGTAAAGGAAAAATTTGGCATCCCCCATATCGAGACAGGGGTTATCTTCAGGGACAACATCTCACGGGGAACAGACCTGGGCAAGGAGGCCAAGGGGTATATCGACCGCGGCGACCTGGTCCCTGACAGCATCACGATTCCCATGATACTTGATCGTCTGAAGGAAGATGATTGCAGGGAGGGTTGGCTCCTTGATGGCTTCCCTCGCAACCTCACCCAGGCCCAGGAGCTGGACAAGGCCCTTGATCAGGAAGGTATTCGCCTGGATATTGTCATCGAGATGGTCCTCGATAGGCAAATTGCCAAAAATCGCATTATGGGCCGCAGGCTGTGTGTCAATGACAACAACCATCCCAACAATATCTATATCGATGCCATCAAGCCCCATGATGACAGGTGCAGGGTGTGTGGCGGTGAACTAAAGACACGCACAGATGACCAGGATGAGGAGGCCATCGATCAACGCCACAACATCTATTACGACACCAGGACAGGGACCATGGCAGGGGTCAATTATTACAAAGACCTCTCGGCCGGAAACAACGGTACTCCCAGGATCATCGAACTGGACGGCCGTCCCGGGGTAAAAGCGGTCACAGAAGAGCTTCTGGCCAAGCTCGGTCAATAGAGCTTTGTCTTTTCATTTGTTATCCAGGGTCTGCCGCACTCTGTGCGGCAGACCTTTTTTGTGGGCTATCTATCTTCAATCACCCTTTTTGTCTCCCGGGCGATCTTTAATTCCTCGTCGGTTGGGATCACCAGGACCTTGACTTTGCTCGCCGGAGAACTGATCTCCCTGATTCCGTTTCCGGGAAGGGAGTTTCTTTCCCTATCAATCTCAATACCCAGCCCCTTCAGGCCCCGGCAAGACCGCTCGCGGACATAGGGTGCGTTTTCTCCAATGCCCGCCGTAAAAACCACGCCATCAAGCTCCTCTAAGACAGCGCCATATGCGCCGATATATTTTTTTATCCGGTAGGTATAGACCTCCAGCGCGATCCTTGCGCGGTCGTCTCCAGCCTCCTTTTTTCTAAGGACTTCCCGCATATCATTTGTCCCGCAGATCCCCTTTAGCCCGCTATCCTTATTCAAAAGATGATCAATATCACTGAGAGACATCCCCAGGTGGTCGGCCATAAAAAAGAGAATCGCAGGGTCCACATCCCCTGAACGGGTTCCCATCACCAATCCGGCCAGGGGGGTCATGCCCATGGTTGTATCCACGCACTTTCCCCCTTTTATGGCAGCCATGCTGGCCCCGTTTCCCAGATGGATCGTTATCAAATTCAGCTCGGCCAGCGATTGACCCATGTACTCCGCCGCTTTCTCGGCAACATAGGCGTGCGAGGTCCCGTGAAAGCCATACCGACGGATCCTGTACTCTCTGTACATCTCAAAGGGAATGGCATAAAGAAATGCCCTCATGGGAATGGTCTGGTGAAAGGCGGTGTCAAATACGGCCACCTGTGGTGCATCCGGAAAGACCGATCTGGCCACCTCGATCCCCATCAGATTGGAAGGATTGTGCAAAGGGGCCAGGGGGATGTTTTCCCTGATGGCTGCAATCACCTGTTGATCAATAATGGCCGTGGAGTGGAAGGTCTCTCCACCATGGACGACACGGTGGCCGACAGCTGAGATTTCGCTCTTGTCTTTAATTGCCCCGTGTTGTGGGTCAACCAGTTGATCCACGATACGCTCCATCCCCGCATGATGGTCAGCGATCACAGCCTCTTCCCTCTTTTCGACAGATTCACCGCCGGGCAGGATCCTTTTGTGGGTAAAAAGGCTCATATCTTCGCCGATCTTTTCGGCCATGCCTGAAGCCACTGCGCGATGGTTATCCATATCAAAGAGTTCATACTTGATCGATGAACTCCCTGTGTTGATAACGAGTATCTTCACGACAACCCTTTCCCTGATTGTGCCTGAATGGCGGTAATTGCCACGGTGTTAACAATGTCCGTGACCGTGCATCCCCGGCTCAGGTCATTTACAGGATGTTTGAGCCCCTGGAGCACGGGACCGATGGCCACTGCCCCGGCAGACCTCTGGACCGCCTTGTAGGTGTTATTCCCGGTGTTCAGATCAGGAAAGATAAATGTGGTGGCCCTTCCCGCAACGTCGCTCTCGGGCATCTTGGTCTTGGCAACCAAGGGATCAATGGCTGCATCGTACTGGATCGGCCCTTCTATCTTCAGGCCGGGAAAGCAATCCCGTGCCTTCTCTTTGGCAATCCGGGTTGCCTCACGGACCTTGTCCACGTCCGCCCCCTTCCCCGACTCCCCTGTTGAATAAGACAGCATGGCCACAATCGGATCAATACCAAAGGTTTTTGCCGTCTGCACCGAGCTGAGGGCGATCTCGGCCAGTTGATTCGCATCCGGATCGGGATTCACCGCACAGTCTCCGTAAACCAGTACCCTGTCCGCCAGACACATCAGGAATACGCTCGAGACAATAGAAAAACCCGGTCTTGTCTTTATGATCTCAAGGGCCGGGCGGATCGTCGAAGCCGTGCTGTGGACCGATCCGGATACCACGCCATCGGCATGCCCCTTATAGACCATCATGGTGGCAAAATAGGTCGGGTCGGTCATGATGTCACGTGCGTATTCCGCTGTGATCCCCTTATGTTTTCTTAAGTCATAATAGGTCTCCACATACTCGTCAAAAAATCCGGATTTCATAGGGTCGATGATATTTATCGCCATTATCCGCAGTCCCAATTGCGCGATCTTGCCATGAATCGTCTCCTCCTTGCCAAGCAGGGTAATGTCAACCGCCTCCCGACGGAGCAGCGTTTCTGCAGCCCTCAAGATCCTCTCCTCCTCGCCTTCGGGTAACACGATATGTTGCCGGTTTGCGCGAGCCTTCTGTATCAACTCATATTCGAACATCTTTGGTGTGACAGTCGCCGTCCGCGTTCTAATGAGCTTTTCCCTCAATTGCACCATATCAACATTTTTTTCCACAACAGCAAGGGCCTGGTTTATCTTCCGCTTATCCTCAGGAGAGGTCCTGGCGTATATCTTATTGACATTTGTCGCCGTTGGAAAGGTGTTTTCAGCGACACTCAGAATAGGCACCATACGGGGGAAACCTTTGATCAATTCCCAGACGGGTTTTTCCGGTCTGAGCCCCCCTGTCAGCACGATCCCGGAGATATTCTCCATGGAGGTGGAAGAGACGGCAGCCAGGCATGCGACGATCACATCCGCCCTGTCACCGGGGACGATAATCAATGAGCCATATTCTATCCTTGCCAGAAAATTATGCAGTTGCATCGCAGCAACCGTAAAGTTGTATACGTGCCGGTCCAGCTGTTCTTCACCATATAGGACCTCTGCACCCAAGACCTTCGCGATTTCACCCACTGTCGGTTTCTCGAGGGATTCTTCATCCGGTATGGTGTAAACCAACTGTTTTTTGCCAAGCCCCCTCTCTTCCAGTGACTCGACAATGGCCCGTTGATCCTTTCTCTCTGTCCGATTGATAATGGTGGCAATGCTCTGACATCCTTTGTCGGTCAAAGATTCAAAGGCAACTTCAATAGATCTCACCAGGTCATCCGTTGCCCTTTTATGCGCATTGACCACCAGCAGGACCGGGCATGAGAGGTTCTTGCTGATCTTTGCGTTCATATCGAATTCAAAGGTTGCCGTAAAGCTCGTAAAGTCTGTTCCTTCACACAGGACAAAATCACAGACTCTCCTTAGCTGCTCGGACTTTGTTATGATCCCTTCAAGGAACTCTGCCTCATTATCGAGTGAAAGCAGGTTAATCGCCTCTGTTTGTCTAAAGCCATACATCTGTTCGTATGGGATTTTGAGATTGAAGTAGGAGGAAATGAGCCTGATATCGTCTCCCGCACCATTGGAATCCGGAATGATCGGACGAAAAAAGCCAACCCGATCTATCTTCGTCATCAGGATCTCCATTATCCCCAGGGCAATGGTTGTCTTTCCGCTCCTTGCTTCAGTTGAGGTGATATAGAGATTGTTGGACATGGTACCCTCCTGGTGGGATCGGGTCTCCCATAGTTCTTTGGCAGGCCTTCAGAGGTTCAAGGGTTCAAATTTCTTGAGAATATGCCACTTTTCGGAGAGCGATTTCAATATCTTTTTCTTGAAATCTGGAGTTGGGCATCACCAGCCGGACCGATTTTGCTTGGAGGCACTACAATGGGTACCGACTTGTATTCCTCCCTTGAAGAAGGATTATACAATTTTGTATTTTATCTGGAAAGGCAAAGATAAATTATTTATATTATGTTAATCTTGTCAAATATGGGTATGCTCAAAGAGCTCACAGTTCTGCCTGATCTCGTCTTTGCTCAACATGCCGATCACGCAAGAATCCACAAAAGGCAGGTCTCTTGCATACTCGACCGCCTTCCTGGCATCGTTTTGCAGTTGCCCTTCGGCCAACACCTTCATCCCGACGATTCCCTTTGATTGCGCATGGATTAGCCCGAGTGTCTCCTCAATCGCCTTGCGGTTTCCATCGGATAAAGGGGCCGATTCCGCCTCAGGACGTACCAGTGCCAACAGCGGCTTTGGAACAAAGGCAACGGCCCTCTTTATCCAAAGGATGGATGCGAGTTTGTTATAAAGCCCAAGGGCGTGCTGATCCATATTGATCCCGGCGAGATTTATCCTCGCCCACACAACATCAATCTCCGGTATGTCCAGGACTGACCTGAGCACACCCAGTCCGTGGGAGGATAGCCCCACCGCACGCACCTTTCCCTCTTCCTTGAGCCGGAGCAAGGCATCAAAGGCACCCGAGCTCTGCCCAAGTTGAGCCACGGTCCTTACCCCATGGAGGAGGCAGATATCAAAATAGTCGGTCCCCACCGCTCTGAGGGAATGGTCAAAATCTCTGAGGGCCTCCTTTTCCCTGGAGACTGTCAATTTTGTTGATAAGACGACCTCGGATCGCTTGACACCCTTTAACGCCTCCCTGATATGAGGATAGGTCCTGTACTGAAAGGCAGTGTCCCAGAAGTTTACGCCCCGCTCCAGTGCGAAAAGGAGGAGTTTGGCCAGTTCCTTTTCCGCCATCAGGGCCTGGGAGCAATGCCCCGAGGGGTGGGCAGTGCCCGTCCCGATCCCAAGCCTCGAGACCCTGATCCCGGTTCTGCCGAGCTCGACTCTTTTCATAAATGATGTCTCGATGGTTGCAAGTTTTGTCCAGATACCGTTTCATAATTAGGGCAAGAAAGTCAATTGCCAAAACAGAGGATCGGATGACTGTTGGCGAACCGTGATGCACACGCTTTCGAGAGTTCCATAAACAAGAAAAGTATCAATTCAGCCTTTTTCAAAATGGGCACCCGGACATGGGAATGGGGCTTCGGAATCCCCATTGCCCTGTTTTCAAAAGGCTAAAGGTTACCCTTTGAAAGGCCCTTAAAAGACCTTGCTCGCTGGAAGGCAATCGTACCCGATGCCTTTTCCCGCTCTTCGGCAAAATCAAAGCCTGTCCAGATGCCTATAGAATTCAACAGCGAATCCTGCGGGTGGTGCTTTCTGAAGATTTGATAGTAATAGGCGGCCTCCTTGCTGTTTATAACGGCATTCGGGTTTTGGGCTTTGATGCGCTCAAAATCGTCGTCTGAGATTTCGCTTTCGGCCAGGCGTTCTCCCAACTCTTCACATCCGGCTCCCTGGGTATACTGAAGCTTGTACCGCCACAAAATGTCATCGGGCAGGTACCCTGTGCCCGCGAACGCCTTTCGCAGAATCCATTTCTCTGTTTTCCGACCGTTTTCTTCCCTGATTTTCAGGGACGGTGAGATTTTCATGCCCAGATCGATCAGGTCCATATCAAAAAAGGGAACCCGTAGCTCCAGGCTAAACAGCATTCCCATGCGGTCGGCACGCTGCAGATTGATATTGTGCACACCGGCGATCAAGCGTCTAGCTTCGGTATTGATCTTATCCCAGGCAAACCGCTTCATATAGTGATACCCGGCAAAGACTTCATCAGCACCTTCACCTGTAAGCACGACAGTGACATAATCGGTTGCCAGTTTACATGTGAAATAGCAAGGCACGGCGCAGCGCACAAGGGACGGATCATAGGTCTCCAGCTTTTGAATGACACGAGGCAAGGCGTCATAGTAATCCCCTTCGGTGATCAGATATTCATGGTGGTTTGAGCCGATATGTTTTGCCACCATGCGGCCAGCGATCAGATCGTCGCTATCTTTGCCGGACGCATCGCGCATGCCTACGGCAAAGGTGTGCAGATGCGGTATCTCGCGTGCCGCAATGGTGGCAATCAAGCTGCTGTCCAGGCCACCGCTGCAAAACGCCCCCACTTGGATCTGTTTGTCCGCCAGCAACCGTTTTTTGATAGCATGTTTCAGTGTGGCGCGTATCAAGCTGGCAGTATAGTCGATGTCGGTCAGGTGGTAGTCTTTTGGCTGCGGCACTTCATAGTAGCACACGAACCCGCTTTCAGGGGTGTAGTAGTGCCCGCAGGGGAACTCATGAACCTCAAGCACGCCCGAAAGGCTCATGGCCCCCAGTTCCGAACTGAAATAGAAATGACCATCTTTGTAACCGTAATAAAGCGGTTTGATACCGAGGGGATCGCGTGCCAGCATCAAGGTGTCTTCATGATAGAGGGCGAAGGCGAACATGCCGTCCAGATTGCGGACACAATCCGGCCCCTTTTCCTGGTACAGGTGCAGGATCACTTCTGAGTCCGAATGCGTTGTAAAAGGGTATTTTGAGGCGAGCTGTTGTCTTATGGCCTGGTGGTTGTAAATCTCGCCATTGCAAATGATGCCGCTTTTCCCGCTGTTGGCTAGGATCGGCTGGTGCCCTTTGGCGACATCGACGATCGATAACCGGGTATGACCGAAGACCAATTTCCCGTAGGCGTGGATCCCCCGATCATCGGGTCCCCGATGGGGCAAGGCATCCAGCATGAGATTGACCGTCGTTGTGTCATCGATGCCAATGCATCCGGCAATCCCGCACATTTTTTACTCCTGTTTCTTAATGATTACGTTTTGCGTATTTCAAAAATCCCGCACAGGCTGTGGCCCACGCCGATGCCCGGCTGCAGTTCCATCTCCAGCTTACGCAGCGAATATCCCAAATGAGGCTCAATCACATTGGCGCGCACATCGCCCCACCGCAGCCAGCCCACACCTTCGATAATCCGTTTCATGGAGTGCATGACCTCTTTGAGCGGTTCAGGATAATACGCGCGAACTTGAGGTACAGATATCAATTCTCCTTTCTCGGCGTCGTATGCGGACAACAATTCGATGGTGTACCAGACCAGGGCATTAGAAGCCATGAAGAAGGATTCGAAAAAATTGTTCAGGTAGCCATACCCTTGGCGGGGGATATGGTCTACGATAAGACTTTCCAGATCAGTGCGGGTATAACCCTCAAACAGGCTGTTGATGGCGTAACGCAGTCGCGGACAGTTGGCGTTATAGTCGCCCGTGTCCAGATGGCGGCCTACCAGGATGGAACGGTCGAAGTATTTTACCGGACGAATGCGGCAGCCGGCCTCTTTTGCAGCGCGGTCGATAATGTTCTGGATCTCATCCCGGCACATCAGGCGCAGGGGAAAAGAAGCCACACCCACCTTATTGCGTTCTTCCTCGGGGTAGATGTAGGATATGCGGTAGTCCATGAAATACTCTTCGTCCATGGGCGCATCCCACAAATCCTGCCATTCGTATGACCAACGGCCCAGCCAGTCACCGACAAACAGGGCACGGTCAGGCGCATGCCTGGCGATGTCGGCAACCAGCTTCACCGCCTGATCGTCATGAAAGTGGGACCATGTTCCATAGGAAGAAAAGTAGAGGTCGAACGGCTCATGGCGGGTGATGCTCTCGGTCAGGCCGTTGGAAAGGTCCTCGCGCTGAAAGCACATTTTGGGGTTGGTGCCGTAGCAGGCCTCTGCCTGGGAGAGCAGTTCTTCGTTGATGTCGACCCCCACATAGGCTTGAAGGCAGTCCTGGGTTATGGCGGCGGTGATATAGTCGTAGATACCCGGATCCTTGGTGTTCACATCCATGATCAGATCGTAACCGTCGCCATTGCCGCAACCCAGGTCCAGGATGCGTATCCGCTGCAAATCATTCGTTTTGCGGATGACAAGATCATTGAGCGCCGGGCGCAAGAACAGGCCGGTTAGCGGGTCTTCCCAGAAGCGGCGTACATTATCATATTTTCCCAGCAACCCCGATGCCTTGTCGTACTTGCCTGTGGTTGCTGCTTGGGTATAGGCTCGTTCCTCAGCCATGATCTCCTCCGGTTCAACAATGCGGTCGGAAAAAAATACCGTGTGTTAGCGGACGTCAATCGGCGACCTGTTTGAGTATGTCGATGGCATGAAAGGCGTCCCGGCAATAAGAATCGGCGCCGATTTCCTCTGCAAACGCCTTCGATGTGGGCGCACCGCCGATCAGCACACGGACTTGATCGCGAAGCCCCTCTTTGTTCAGCGCTTGGATAATGGTTCCCATTTCAAGCATGGTGGTGGTGAGCAAGGCGGATAGTCCCAGATAGCAGTTACCGCTCTCTTTTACGTGCGAAACGATGCGATCGGCGGGAACGTCGCTCCCCAGGTCCAAGACTTCAAAGCCGGCCCCTTTGAGCATGATGCCTACAATATTCTTACCAATATCATGCAGGTCACCGGCGACAGTCGCTAGCAAGAACTTTGCTTTGTTCTTTACACCGGCACTGGCTAGACGAGGACCCAGCAGGTCCATAGCGGCACCCACGCACTCGGCCGAGGCCAGCATGTCGGGAATCAAGTATTGGCCTTTGTCGAATTTTTCGCCCACCGTCTCCATGGGGCCAGTCAGTGCATCGATAACCACTTTCTTGGGGTCAATCTTCTTCTCGATCGCTATTTCGACCAGTTCGGTAACGGCCGGCTGACCTTCCAAGCCTTCATCGTACCCTTCGTCTTCGGCCATAACGCGACCCTGGATGACGTTAAAGGCAATTTTTTCGATGACTTCCTGTTCGTTCATGTCTTTCTCCTTTTTATCTATCTATAACAACATAATGGACATCGGATTGCAGCTTTAGTTCGGCCCCTCTTCTAAAGCCATCTATTCTGCCAATAAAAGGACCTATGCCCACTGACGCAGTTTGGGTAGGATGCCTGGAACTATCTCAAATATTTCCTCAACAACTGCTTTGGGGAGATGGCGGGCCGGTTGGTTGTCGAGACGTTCCAGCTCGGCCAGCGCTAGTTCCACAACGCGGTCCTGGTGGTCCTTAGTGTCAAAGGCAAAGGGATCAGAGACATCGCCTGCGTGGATGGCCTTGCGGGCGTGTCTGGCAAACAGGCGGTGGCTGGTACTCATGACCTTGTTGATCATGGCCACAGCGGCTTTGGTTTCCTCTGCATCCACCTTAGGCGCTCTGAGACAGTGCTTCACCTTACCGATCAACTCATTGTCGATGACAGCTTGGACCGGGCAGAAGGTATTGGTACGATCCAGCAGGCCAAAGGCATAGTGGACATACTGGGCACCGCTCATGGCCATGTAGAGGAGGGTGAAGAGCTTTTCAAACATGGCCTGAGCACCCGGAACCTTAGCATCGCCCACACCGGCGGTGGAGTAACATGGAATTAGGTAGTGCCTGGCCAGTTGGGCGCAGTCGATGTTGTATTGATTGAATTCCGGACAGCCATACAGGTCGTGGAGGTCATCCATACGGGCACGCACCGGAACACTGCCATAAAGCACCGGGGCACCCTCGCGAATCAGTTGCACCATAACGATACCGGCCAGGATCTCCGCGTTGATTTGGGCCACCATGCCAGCTTCCTGAATCGGCGCCGAAGAGCCACCCTGGGGAGATGAAGAGATGACCAGCGGCAGACCCGCCTCCACGATGGCAAACACCTTGTCAGCTGTATCCGCAACCAGTTGCAGGGGGCTCTTGAAGACACAGGCGATAAAGGAGACGAGCGGATTGTCACGTAATTCCTGCCTACCGCCGGCAATGATTTCTGCCATGCGGATCACATCGTCCAGACTTTCCAGGCGCGTCAAGCCGGCCTGGACGTGCTTGGTGATGTTGTTCAGGCTTGCGAAGAATTTATTGACGTCATGATTGGTTTCGTTGATTTCGGGGTCCTGGATATTGACAGGACGGATGAAGAAATCAAGGTTTTCAAGATGTTCACACAGGTGGGCCGCACGGCAGAGCAGGTCGACACCGCCGCGAAACTCCCGGTATTGCGGCACGCGTAAGGTCTGGTCCGGATTCTTGGCACGGACAAAGGTTTCCATCTCCGTTTCCAACCATACATTGGTTTCAGCGCCGGAACCGAAGTAACTCCTGGGCGTCTGGGCGTCGAGCAATAGCCGGTTTTCCGGTTCACGGGCACCCAAAATGAATCTGGACGGCGCTTTGGCGACCGCTTCTCCCACCAGGCCGGCCGGAAGGGAGATGCGCCATACCGGCTGGCCGTGTTCGCTCTGTTCACGCACTCGTGCACCGGCAGCGGCAAAAAGGTGGGCCGCACGAAGGTTGTAAGACCAAATGCCGGGATCCTCCAAGATCGAAAAGGAAGCCTGGTGTAAGTGTCTGATTTGGTCCGCGTTTAACCGTTCATACGGATGAACGATTGTTCCTTTGCGAAACTCGCTCGTCATCATCATCTCCTTTTTTGTCTCAGGTGGGGCGCTTTCAGAACCTTTTCCTGAAGGCGCGTGAATACTTGCGAAAATGGCGATCCTTACCCATCAAGGCCTCTCCGGTACGCACGGCTTGCATCATATCCTTATTCATTGGATCCATGATGACGGACTCCAGACCGGCATAAATAGCGATCTGCAGAAAGGCGGCGTTCAATAGGGCCCTTCCGGGGAGACCGAAAGAGATGTTGGAAAGACCCATGGTGGTGCGGGCCCCCGGAAAGGTCTCTTTTATGGCCACCAGTGTGTCCAAAGTCACCCTGCCTTGACGGCCATCGGTGGATACCGGCAAGACCAGGGGATCGAAAAAGACAGATTCGATGGAGACGTTATACTCCTGGCAACCTTGGGCGATCAGGCGGCAGGCTGTTATGCGTCCTTCGACTGTTTCAGGGATCCCTCTCTCATCCATGGCAAGTGCCACCACCGGTGCCTCAAAGCGTACCGCCAGTGGCAGGACGGAAGTCAAATATTTGGCATCCGCTTTGGTAGAGTTGATCATAGCCGGTTGTCCTGCCGTTGCCTCAAGGCCGGCTTCCAGGACTGCCGGGTCGGCACTGTCGATGCACAACGGGTTTTCTATCGTCTTATTCAGTGTCGTGACTGCCCATTGTATGGCGTCGATCTCGTCCTGCTGGGTACCTCTTCCTGTACCGACATTCACATCGATATAAGTGGCGCCGGCTGCTGCCTGCTGTTGGGCCA
>CAZXCQ010000202.1:0-11554 GCA_964639275.1 uncultured Desulfobacteraceae bacterium
TTCCTTCTCAACTACCAAGCATGCTTCAGACAGGTATCCCCGTGAACGGTTACAATCTTTGTTACCCTTTTTCTGGCGGTTTTTGCGGCCACCATGGGGGCGGGCCTGGTGGTGCCGCTTCTCCCTGTGTATGCCCACGAACTGGGGGCCGGGGCGTTTCAGATAGGCCTTATCTTTGGTGCCTTTTCTCTGACAAGGACGATCTTTGTCCCCTATTTTGGGGGACTATCTGATCGAAAAGGGAAAAAGCCATTGCTCACGTCAGGGCTGTTTATATATTTTTTTCTCTCCCTCCTCTATGCGGCTTCAGGCAGTGTGGAGTCTCTGATCCTTTTGAGGCTGGGGCAGGGCTTTGCATCGGCCATGATACTTCCGGTGGCCCAGGCCTATGTGGGGATCATAACCCCAATCCAGAAGGCAGGACGTATCATGGGCCTTTTTAATATGTCCCTGTACGGAGGGCTGAGCATCGGCCCCCTGCTGGGAGGGGTCCTAAAGGATCTATTCAATATCAAGGTCTCATTCATGAGCATGGGAGCGCTGAGCCTTTCGGCCTTTTTTCTTTGCCTGCTGTTGCTTCCACCGGAAAAGAGGGCAGACAGGGAAGGACCTCGTTCCTGGAGAAACTCTCTTCCCGATATGGAACTGTTGAAAAACCGTTCGGTCTTCTCCCTCTTTGCCTTCAGGGCCTGCTTCACCACCTGTATTGGCATCATTTGGGCCTTTTTGCCCTTGCTCGCGAGCACAAAACTGGCCCTGTCCAGTTCTGCCATTGGTATCGTAATAATGACAAATGTATTTGTGGCGGGTATCTTCCAGGTACCCATGGGTTATCTGGCTGATCGATTCAGCAAAACAGCCCTGACCGTGGCAGGAGGAATCATCGCGGCCCTATCCGTCCTCTATCTCAACAGGGCCTTTTCCTTTGGGGAACTGGTCGCTGCAAACGCCATCCTTGGGCTGGCAGGCGGTATATCCCTTCCTGCCATAATGGCACTGGGAGTCATCGAGGGCCGACGAACCGGTGCCATGGGATCGCTGATGGGGCTCCTTGCCCTGGGACACAGTCTCGGTATGCTGGCAGGTCCGCTTCTTGCCGGTGCACTCATCGACTTTGCCTCGTTTGGAACGGTCTTTATTATGGGGGCGATCATCGTGGGGGCAGGTACGGCCCTCTTTGTTTGGGGTCATTGACTCATGGTCGAATCACATGGTCTTATAGAAGTTGACCTCTTTCCCAAAGAGGTGGATAGTCTGGATCATCCTGAAGTCGCCCGTTTTAAGAGACTGCTTGAAGAGGTGGCCGAGGAATACCACTGCCGCCTCCTGTCTCTTGATATTGATGCTGGCACCGTGATCTTTTCCTTTGACAGCCATGAGCTAATGGCAGATATCCTGAAGATCCTGCAAAATGACCGACCAGATAAGACTTGAAAATATCGGTATTGTTCTTGTAAGCCCCCAAATTCCCGAGAACATCGGCTCGGTGGCCCGGGCCATGAAAAATATGGGACTCACCCGCCTTACCCTGGTAAATCCCAAGGAATGTGATCTCTCCCGCGTACTCAAGACCGCAACCGGAAGCTCAATCGATCTGATTGAAGAGATGGAGGTCTGCTATGATCTCAAAGAGGTCCTGGGACCCTACCGCTATGTGGTCGGAACAACGGCCAGGATCGGTTCGATCCGCCCGGCAATGACCCAGCCCCGGCAGCTCGCCCGCGATCTCATTCCCATCTCTCAAGACAACCCGGTGGCTCTCCTTTTCGGCCCTGAGGACCGCGGGCTCTCCAATGAGGATCTCACCCATTGCCACACCATCGCCACAATCCCCACAGCAGACTTTTCTTCCCTGAACCTCGCCCAGGCCGTGATGCTCTTCTGCTATGAGATATTTCTCGCATCCATCAAAGATGGCCCTGAGACCCTGCCGCGGCTCGCCAACAGCTTCGAACTGGAGGGGATGTACGGGCACCTCAAGGATGTGTTGACAAAGATCGGATTCCTCGACCCTCAAAATCCCGAACACTGGATTCTCAACATCAGGCGTTTTTTATCAAGGCTCCCTTTGCGGGCCAAAGAGGTACGGATCATCCGAGGTGTTTGTCGGCAGATAGATTGGTACACGGAACAGCTGGAAAAGATAAGAGGGCAGAATCGGAGGGGTGGTTAGACTCCCGCCCCTCATTTGGCCATGATATCGAGCCTCTTTCCGCTTGACACCCAACCGGGTACCTCCTATATTGGCAGGGTATAGACTTGGATTCCACCCGTACTCATTCAATTTATGAATGTACCCTTCAATCTATGGATTTGAAGGTATCAAGTCTAATCCAACCCGCTATTTATCGCCAAAAAGACCCCGGGCGATCGTTTTTTGATATATTGAAGAGCCCACACCCTGAACATAAGAATAGACCCCGTGGTTTTCCCTGTCGAACCCATATGACTGAAGATTTTTCTTTTCAGCGTTAGAATTAAAGATATGGAAACATGGCTTGAACAAGCCTGATTCAGAGTCATCTTTTCTCATTTAACACACTAACCACTTAGAAGAAGGAGGGAGAGACATGAAGAGAAACGTCTTGGGAATTCTGGTGGTCCTCTTGGCGGTATCGTTGTTTATCCTGCCGGGGGGGAAGGCATTGGCACAGGCACCCATAACCATTGGCTGCCCCCTCTCTTTGGCCTATCTATACGGATGGGATGCGGAGAGGGCAATCAGGCTGGCCGTTGAACAGATCAACGCCAAGGGAGGTGTCAATGTGCGGGGAAAGAAACGTCCCTTCAATGTGGAGGTGATGGAGACCCGCGACCTCGAGCCGGGTGTTCCGGTCAGTGAGGCGCTCCTGGCGCTTGAAAAGCTGATACTCGAAAAAAAGGCCGATTTTATCATAGGGGGTCCGGTACGGTCCGAAGCGGGCCTGGCGGCCATGGATCTGTTGTCAAAATACAAGAAGGTCTCGATCCTCTCCACCGGTGTCCTGACGCCCAAGTACCACGTACGGGTCGAAAAGGAATATGATAAATTTAAGTACTGCTTCCGGATCACCGGTGAGGCCAAATGGCTGGTTAAGGAGATCGTGACCTGTCTCATTGATATCAACAAACGCTTTGGTCTTGACAGGCTGTTTATCATGATACAGGACGTGGCCCATGCCCGGGCCGGGGGAGGCATCATTGCAAAGATTATGGCGAAGAAGGGATGGCATGTGATTGGCAAGCCCGAGATTTATCCCACCGGGGCGTCTGATTTTTCCATGGGCTTGCTCAAGGCCAGGCGGGAAAAGGCCGATGTCATTGTCATCTGGATGGATATGCCCGAGACCTCGATCCTGCTCAAGCAGTGGTATGACATGAAGATACCGGCCCTGCCATTTGGCTCCATCATTGCCGCGGCAGAACAGCCCGGGTTCTGGAAGGCCACCGAGGGGAAGGGCGAATACTGTATTGCCAATGTGGTCAATGCCGGAAATGCCCCGTCCAAGGCCTCCCCCTGGACCATGGAGTTTGTGGATGCCTATATCAAAAAGTGGGGGTTAGAACCCGAGGGATATGGGACCTCCAGCAGCTATATGGCGGTCTATGTATTAAAAGATGCCATTGAAAGGGCAGGCTCCCTGGATTCGGATGCGGTTGTGGCAGCCCTTGAAAAGACCGACATGATGGGGGTCTACGGCCGAATAAGGTTTACCCCCAAAGGCCATCAGATTATCCCCAGTCTCGACCCAAAAGAGGGGGCTGTGGGGACGCTTTTCCAGTGGCAGGACGGAAAAAGGGTGGTGGTATTCCCGCCCAAGATTGCAGAGGGGCAGATCAAGCTGCCACCCTGGATGAAGGCAAAAAAGTAGTGAACCCATGACCGAATCATGGAAATCCTGATCTACGGGACCATAAACAGCATCGCCCTGGCCCTGATGGCCCTGGGCTTTGCCCTGGTTTATGGGATCAGCCGGGTCCCGAATTTTGCCCACGGGTCCCTGTATGTGCTGAGCGGGTTCATCACCTGGATCTTTCTCCGGGGTCTTGGGGTAAACTACCTGCTCAGCATTATCCTGACCTTACTCACCATTGGACTGATCGGTGCTCTCCTCTACCAATTTATCCTGATCCGGGTCCGGGGGATGGCGATCTCTGAGATCATCGCCTCCTATGCCATGGGCCTGGCCATTCTCGAGGGACTGCGCTGGGGTGGGTTCAAGGGGATGAGCTATACACTCCCGGTATTTGTGGAGGGGAGCATCTTTATCGCAGATGTCCCGGTGGACCTCCAGCGCGTGGTTGTGCTGGGTATGGGCGGGGCAGTGGTCTTCTTTCTGTGGCTCTTTACCCACTATACCCGTATCGGGCTCGCCCTTCGGGGAATGGCACAGGATGAACGCGCAGCCCTGATGCTGGGAATCGATTCGGATCTGATGGCGGTTATCGCCATGGCCTTTGGTTCAATGCTGGCGGGTCTTGCCGGAATTCTCCTGCTGCCTCTGGGAAACATCGTGGTCGAGGCCGGCTATAATGTGCTCATCTTGGCCATTTCCGTGTGCATTGTCGGTGGTCTGGGGAGCTGGATGGGGGCGGTGGCAGCCGCCTTCCTCATCGGGTTTGCCCAGATCCTCACGATGGTCTATCTGGGGACCCACTACCAGATGGTAGTCGCCCTCTTGGCCATCATACTCACCCTCATCCTGAGACCCTCGGGGCTCTTCGGCCAGCAAAAGGAATTGGAGGAGAGGGTATAAATGCGACAAGTTGAACAGCGTCGCCGCGAGAGGCTGGACCGGGGTATCAAGGTCCGGACAGACGGCCTTTATGCCCTGATGTCCTGGCGTGAGCTATCCTATCTGACCCTGCCCCGGATGGTCTTGATCGTCGGGATGATGGCCCTGCCGTTCCTTATGCCAAGCATATACTGGCAGAGGGTTATCACCATTGTCTGCATTTACTCTCTCCTGGCCCTCAGCTTTGACTTTCTCGCCCACTATGTGGGGCTGGTATCGCTGGGCGGTGCCTTTTTTATCGGAACAGGGGGGTATCTGGCGGCCATCCTGAATACCTCATTCGGCCTCCCGCCTTTTTTGACCATCCCCATTACCACCTTGTTGGGAGGAGTCATCTGCACCGTGCTGCTGCTGCCGTGCCTCCCGCTGCGAGGGGTATATTTTGCCATTGTCACGCTCATGTACCCATTGCTCTTTGCGCGCATCATCGAGGCCCTGGATATCCTGGGGGGAACAGACGGGATCATGGGGGTCGACAGCTTTGCCAACAGATGGATAGAACAGTACTTTGTGATTGCCATGGTCCTGTTGTTCCTCTTTGGGCTAAGACGGTTGGTGAACCTGGATCTCGGTCTGGTCCTGCGCGCCGTCAAGGACAATGACCAGGCGGTTCGCGCATCGGGAATGAACATCACCTTTTATAAGGCCGTGGCGGTATTTATCGCAGCGGCCATGGGCTGTCTGGGGGGCGCCTGCCTCGTCCATATCTATATGTGGGCCGGTATCTCCCAGTTTGCCCTGGATTTTTCCATCCTCCCGATTGCCGCCACCGTGATCGGGGGTGGCGGCACCCTGGTGGGGCCGGTACTGGGTTGTCTGATCCTGGTCCCCATATCGGAATTGCTGCGGGAGTTCGGGACCCTGAGGATCGTTTTCTACTGTCTGATACTCACCGGGTTTATCGTCTTTCGAAGCGAGGGGGTCATGGTGTTTGGTGAGCGGAAGTATCACCAGTTTCAGAGGTGGGTCAAGGTATGAGCCACGAGACCATCCTTCAAGTACAAGAGATGACCAAGACCTTCGGGGGTGTCCTGGCCTTAAACCGGGTCAGTTTTCGTGTCAACAGGGGAGAGGTCCTGGGCATCATAGGCCCTAACGGATCCGGCAAGACCACACTGGTCAATTGTATTACCGGGTTTATCAAGGCCACAACAGGGAAGGTCTCTTTCCGGGGAAAGGATATCAGCGGCAAACCACCGCACAAGATCGCCGATATGGGGCTGATGCGCACCTTTCAGATCATGCGCCCCTATTACAGCCTGCCGGCTTACAAGAACCTCGTCATTCCCCTGTTTTCCCCCCGGGCCAGACGCACCGGCGGGTGGAGAGGCGGTGGTAAGCTGGGAGACAGAGACACCGTGAGTATAGACATCCTGGAAGAGATCGGCTTTGAAAGGGATTCTTTTGTCCCGTACAAGACTGCCTCCACCCTCCCGACGGGTTACCTGAAAAGACTGGAACTGGCCAGGTGTCTGGCCCTGAAACCTGAAGTCATCATGTGCGATGAGGTCTTTTCGGGACTGAGCATGAGTGAAATCGCCAGCATGGTCCCCCTTATCGAGCGGTTGCAGATGGATGGGATAACCCTTGTCATGATAGAGCATCGTCTGAGGGAGCTCTTCCGCGTGGCCGGCCGGGTCATGGTCCTCAACTTTGGGGAAAAACTGGTTGAGGGGACCCCGGAGGAGGTTATGGCAAACCAAAAGGTAAAGGATGCCTATTTTGGGTCGCAAGAGGTCGAGGAGGTCATGACCTATGCTTGAGGCCACCCGCCTGATGGTCTTCTACGAAAACATGCTGGCGCTTAACAACGTCTTCATCAGGTGTAAAGACAATCAGATCGTTGGGGTCTTCGGGGCCAATAGCGCCGGTAAATCGACCCTCATGTATACCCTTTCGGGCATAATAGAGGACATCAAGAAAAAGGAACAGATGGCCGGGGGGGAGCGGATCACCGTATTGGGCCATATCACCTATCTCGGGGAAGATGTGACCGATCTAAAACCGAGCCAGCGGGCCAAAAAGGGGATCGTCCTCTGCCCTGAGCGAAGGCGGATATTCCCCGAGAGCAATGTGCTGGAGAATCTCCGTATCGGTGCCTATCTGGCCAGGCCCTCCCAGGCCAGGCAGACCCTCGAGTATGTCTTTGGGATATTCCCCGCCCTCGAAAAACTCAAGAAGAGGACCGGGGGCTTTTTGAGCGGGGGGGAGCAGCAGATGCTGGCCATAGGCCGGGCCCTCATGGCACAACCCAAGCTCCTCCTCCTTGATGAGCCGCTCCTCGGCCTTAGCCCGCTGATGCAGGCCACACTCGTCCGGGCCACCAAAGAGATCCGGGATGAACAAGAGATCTCCATCATTGTGACGGAACAGTACGCCCGACCGGTCTTGCCGATCGTGGACTATGCCTTTATCCTCGAAAACGGGTCTGCCGTCCTTGCGGGAACCAGGGACGAATTGATGAGAAATCCGGATGTCCGATCCGCCTATTTTGGGGTCTAAACCATTTTTGATTTTGGATTTTCGATTTTCGATTTTGGATTGTAAAATGCTGAAATCGTACCTGTGACCCTTGGGCTTTAGGAGGTCTAACCGCTCATGAGTAAAAGCCCTGAGACATGGGAAAAGGAGCTGACCTTTAGCCGGTTTGACCGGATGAGCGAACGCTATCCCGACCGGACCGCCCTGGTCTATCTGGGGGAGCATTTCTCATATGCGCACCTCCGTGATCTGAGCGAACGATTTGCCGGTGCCCTCGCCGACATGGGTGTGGCAAAGGGCGACCGGGTCATGATCTACATCTCCAACTGCGTCCAATGGGTCATCACCTTCCTGGGTATCCAGAAAATCGGTGCGATTATCGTGCCGGTCTCCCCTATTTATACATCTTTTGAGATCCAATATATGGTCAAGGATTCGGGGGCAGAGACCATTGTCTGTCTCGACACCAACTTCTGCTATGTCAAGGACGTCTTTGAAAAGACAGGGCTCAAAAGGGCCATTGTCACCAATCTGGTAGAGATCCTGCCCCCCTGGAAGAGGTTTCTGGGGGCGCTCTTTGACAAGGTCCCCCACGGCAGGGTGGAATGGGATAGCCGGGTCCACTCTTTCAAATCGCTCTTGAGACATCCCCCTCTCAGAGCGCAGCCCGAACTGGATCCCTGGAATGATCTTTCCTATATCCTCTATACGGGTGGGACCACGGGGTTTCCAAAAGGGGTGCCCGGCAACCACATCGGCATGACCTCCTATGTCAATGACGTGACCGAGGAAGTGGCCGGGGATCATCTGAGGGAAGGGGAGGACGTGTATATCGCCGTCAATCCACTCTTCCACATTATGGCCCTGGGGCTCCTGATGTCCATCGGGCTCAATAAGGGCAATAAGACAATCCTGATGCCCGTTCCCCAGGTGGATGCCATCTTGGAGACCATTGAGCGTTTCCGGGTGCGCTGGTTCCTGGGTGTTCCAGCGCTCTACCGGATGATCCTCGAAAATGACCGGCTTGACCGCTATGACCTTAGTTCCTTAACCTATTGCTATTGCGGCGGAGATGTTTTGCCCCTGGAGGTCTTTAACCGCTGGAAGCAACGATTCGCTGTGCCCATCTATCAGGTCTATGGATCCACCGAGGCAGGGCACGTCACCTATAGCCGAATCGACAGGGAACCCAAGCCAACCACCATTGGCCTCCCCTTGAAGAGCAGGGAATGCATCGTGGTGGATTCAGAGACCCTCACCCCCCTCCCCCCCGGGGAGAGCGGGGAACTGCTGGTTACGTCACCTTACACGATCAAGGAATACTGGAACAAGCCCGAGGAGACCCAACACTCTTATGTGGACCTGGATGGAAAGACCTATTACCGGATGTCCGATTTTGTGTGCCAGGACGAGGATGGAGAACTGGTTTATGTGGAGCGATCTGCGGATATCATCAAGCACAAGGGTTATCGGATCTCCGCCTCGGAGATAGAAGCCGTACTCCAGGACCACCCCACGGTCATCGGTGCCTGCGTTGTGGGTGTCCCTGATGCCAAGGTGGGAGAACGGGTCAAGGCCATTGTGGTCCTCAAGGAGGATGCCAGGGGGGTTGGCGGTCCGGAGTTGATAAAGTGGTGTCGTGACCGTCTGGCCTCTTATAAAGTCCCGGGCTATATCGAGTTTAGGGACATGCTGCCCAAATCAAAGGTGGGGAAACTCCTGAGGCGGGAAATCCGCGACGAAGAACGGCGGCGGATCAGCAAAGACAAGGATAATCCCTGATATCGGACGGACGATCCCAAGGATCTCTGTGAGAAAGGAGTGGAGAGATGGACGTTTTTACAGCCATAAAGGAAAGACGCAGTTGCCGCAGCTTCCTGCCCCAGCCGGTTGAGGAGGACATGGTTCAAAAGATCCTAGAGGCTGCCGCCTGGGCGCCTTCGCCCCTGAATGCCCAGCCCTGGGAGTTTATCGTCATTACGAATACGGCGGTAAAGGAAAAGATCTTTTGCGAGGCGGATAGATGCCGGGAGTGGACCTTAGAAAAAAGCGGCTGGAAGTGGCTGGGGGGTTACAGGGTCGACTTTTTAAAGTCGGCCCCTGTGCTCATCGCCGTGGTCGGGGACCCCAAGAAAACAGGGGCAGACATGTACATGGAAGAGGGTGGGGTGGGTTATCAGCACGCCTGCGCCGCCGCCATCCAGAACATCAATCTGGCTGCCCATGCCCTGGGGCTTGGCAGTCTTTGGTTTACTTTCTTTGACAAAAAGGCCTTGAGAGAGATCCTCGGGGTCGGTCCCGAGAAGACGCCTCTGGCCCTTGTGTGCCTCGGTAGGGCGGCCGGTGAGCCCACCCCCATGCCCCGAAAGGACATAAAGGAAAAGACGACCTATATCCGGTGATTTCTTATCCAAGATCTGATGGTTTCGTAAAAACTCGTCACGCCGTTGAAGCTTGTGCCGGACTCGATCCGATAAACGGGGCTCAGGGGTTTTGTAAGTGACTAAAAGAGCTGGATTGCGGTTGCAGTTTATCCCGTATCTTATACGGGGCCAGAATGACGAAAAAGTGGCATTGATGGTTTTTTACTTGAGAGTCCAAAGTTTTCTCGTCATACCGGACTTGATCCGGCATCCAGAAGTCATATGATATTGACAGTTTTCTGGATTCCGGCTTTCGCCGGAATGACAGGGCATAATTCTTGATTCTAATAATATCACTAAGTTAGATGAACTTTGGACTGTGCAATTTTTGCAAACCATCAAAATTGAATTTGATACAAATTGCGGTTTGTCCGGGTTTGGGCCTTATTGATGCAGAAAAGCATACTCAACGGAAAGCGCCTTTTGGCAGTGGACGATGAACCCGACGTGCTGGATACCCTTCAGGAACAGCTCGAAGGATTTGAAGGCCTGATATTTGACAAGGCCACCGGTTATGAAAAGGGGTACCATCTGCTCAGGTCCTGGACCTACGATCTGGTCATACTGGACATCATGGGCGTCCGCGGGTTTGATCTGCTCAATGCCGCCGTCCACCTGGGATTTCCCGCTGTCATGTTAACCGCCCATGCCCTTTCGGTAGAGGCGCTCAAGAAATCCATAGAAATGGGGGCAAGGGCCTATATCCCAAAGGAAAAGATGTCAGAGATCGTTCCCTTTCTCGAAGACGTACTCACCCTGGAGCAGCAACCCGGGTGGCAGAGACTGTTCAAACGCCTGGGTGGCTCTTTCGACAAGACCTTTGGACCCGAATGGCAGAAAGACGAAAAGGCCTTTTGGGAGCAGGTCAAATCGGGGAGGTACCCGTCAGAACCGGTTATCCTGAAAAAATAATCCCCGTTTCAATTTAGCTTTCCTCAAAATTGGAACCGAGACAGGGGAATGGGGGTTCGGAATCCCCATTCTCCGGGTTTCAAAAAGGTAAAATGTTACTAATCCCTGACCCAAAAGGGTCTCATCCTCTGGCGCTAGGCCTGATACGCCTTGATTGCCTCCTTGAGCGCCTTTTGGTCCACGGGCGGGGGCATGACTCCCGGCCTTTCCTCAAGGCCAATGGCCTCCGATGGGCACCCGGTGGCACAGACCCCGCAACCGATACATCGATCCAGATCCACCACCGGCACATCTTCCGCGCCCAGGGTGAGGGCCGACGTGGGACATCGATCCACACAGGTCTCGCAGGCCGTGCAAAGCGCCGTGTCCCAGACGGGCTGAAAACCCGAGGTCAGGGCCATCCCCGGCTTTGGCTGGGATAGGGCGGTCTTTAGGATCATACAGTGACAGGCGCAGCAGTTGCAGATAAAATCGATCTCCTGCCGGTTGACGCTGGCGTGTACCAGGCCTGCCTCTTCCGACCTCTTCAGGACCGCCAGGGCCTCCTCCTTTGTGACCTGCCGGCCCATCTTCCTGTCGATTACAAATTGGGCACCCGCGCCAAACTGCATACACACGTCGTTTGGCATACCGCAATCATCGTTCTCATCGATCAGGCCGGCCTGATGCCGGCAAAAGCAGGTACTCACGGCCAAGGGATCGTACTTCTCCACATAGGATGCGACCTGGTCATATGTGTGAACCTCGCTGCCCGCCCTGATCTTCCTGTCAATCGTGATAACACGCGAACCCGGGAAGGTCTCCTTTGGCGGGCCCTGGGTGTGGTCATAAGCGGTCTTGTAAGCATGGATGAGTCTGGCCAGTCTCCTGTCCCTTTCCGTACTCGTCCCGCGCATAAACTGGAATTCAAATATCCCGGGGACAAACGGGGGGAGGGCATATAGATAGGTCTCTCCCTTCTTT
>CAZXCQ010000203.1:0-11424 GCA_964639275.1 uncultured Desulfobacteraceae bacterium
AAGACCCCCATGCCACACCACAATCGATTTATCCCCGGGTTTTTGAGAAGTTACAGATAACCTTTATTGGTGAGATGCAGGCGCCTCGGTTGAACCCTTTGGTTCTGGGGGCTGGAAAGGAGGTGATCAACAGGGTCGAAGACAAGGAAAGGGGAATTTGTGCTGAATCCTAAAATCGAAGAGGGAGGTGCGGTATGAAAAAGATACTGTGGTTAGGGATTTGTGTGTTTTTGACGTTGGGCCTTTCCACTACCAATGTCTGGAGTGGACCCGTTGTTATCAAAGCCATCACTGCCTTTCCTAAAAACCACCTAAATAACGATCCGGTACAGATATTTGTGGACAAGGTCAATGAAAGGGCCAAAGGCAAAATCAAAATCGACTGGATCGGCGGGCCGGAGGTGATCAAGACATTTGACCAGATTCACGCCTTGAAGGCCGGAACCATAGACATGCTTCTTTATTACCCCTTCGGTTACATGAAGCCACTGATGCCCGAGTCGTGGGCAAAGGGTCTGACCGAACTCGCCGAATGGGAAGAGCGAAAAACGGGGGCCTTTGAACTCTGGCAAGAGATCTTTGAGAAAAGGGTCAATGCAAAGTATATTGGAAGATTTCATAATCTCGTGCCCTTTATGGTCTTTTCAAATAAAAATATCCAGAAGATCGAGGATTTCAAGGGGATGAAGATGCGGGTTATGCCCCTGTACATCCCCTTTTTAAAGGCCCTGGGAGCCGCGCCTGTCACCCTCCCGCCCTCTGAGATCTACACTTCTATGGAACGAGGAGTCGTGGACGGTTTCATGTGGCCGAATGTGGGGATGACCAGTTTCGGGCTTCAGGAAGTGACCAAGTACGTGGTAGAGCCCGGGGTCTTCCAGATGGAGCCGGCCACCATGATCAACATGGACAAGTGGAAGAAGATCCCCAAGGATATGCAAGAATTGATCATGGAGGTCATGAGAGATATGGAATATATCGCCACCATGCGAAATGAATTGATAGTCAGAAAGGAAGACAGGATAAGAAAAGAGGCGGGAATGAAAACGATTCAACTACCGCCTGAGGAGGCCAAAAAGTTTGTAAAGATCTGCTACGATAAGACCTGGGAATACGTTACCGGGATGGCCCCGGAGTACGCACCCAAACTGCGAAAGCTTTCATCCCGGGATGCCCTACCCAGGGGGGCATTTCCCTGGCAGTAATGAAGTGACAAATGTCCATGACCAAAACAGGCAAGCAGGGGTGGGGCAGCGTCATGTAAGCCGACAATGCCCCGCCCCTTTGGGGTAACAAATGAAAGGTAAAGGGGTTTTTGATCGGATTATCGATTCTATGGCCTTCGTTGCGGGAATCCTCCTTGTTGCAGCCGTACTAACCGTTTGTTTTGAGATCTGCATGAGATATTTTGCCCACAGACCCCAGGTCTGGACCGTAGAGATCTGCGAGTATATCCTCTTCACCATCGCTTTCCTGGGGGCACCATGGCTCTTAAAAAAGGGAGGGCACGTCAGTATAGACATCTTGGTCGCACAGTTCGGTGAAAAGGGGCAGAGCTATCTTGGGCTGTTCTCCACCGCCTCGGGTATTATCGTTTCTGCCGTCATCTGCTGGTTCAGCATATGGACGTCTTATGACTGCTATGAATCCGGCGTTTTGATAACCAAGACCCTGAGCATTCCAAAACACTACTTTCTGGTCTTGATCACCTTGGGGTATCTTTTTCTCCTTATTGAATTTGCAAGGCAATTCCTAGGGCATCTCAGGAAACTAAAGGGGGAGAGCTAAATGGAATGGTGGCTGCTCCTTATACTGATCGTGGGGGGCTTCCTGATGCTTCTGGCAGCCGGGCTTCCCGTGTTCCTCGCATTCACTATCGTTGATGTTCTGGGGATATACTTCCTGTGGGGCGGAGCCAGTGGCTTGGGCCAACTCACTCATTCCATTTTTTCCGCCATTAGCACCTTTGTACTCTTGCCGGTCCCGCTTTTTATATTGATGGGAGAGCTTCTTTTTCACTCCGGGGTCTTTATCCGGGCCATAGACACTCTTGATAAATGGATGGGGCGCCTGCCCGGTCGATTGTGCATTCTCAGCGTGGGAGGGGCCACACTCTTCTCGACGTTGAGCGGCTCCAGTATGGGCACGGCCGCTATGTTGGGATCTTTGCTCCTTCCGGAAATGGAGAAACGGGGATATCACAAGAGCATATCCATAGGGGCCTGTATGAGCGGGTCATTGGCTATGATCATCCCTCCTAGTGCACTGGCCGTGGTCCTGGGATCACTGGCCGAGATCTCCATAGGCAAACTCCTGATTGCAGGGGTTCTGCCCGGTTTTTTCATTGCGGCGCTCTATATCGCTTACATCACGATCAGATGTTTTCTTCAGCCACATATTGCCCCCGCCTACACGCCCAAAAAGGTCCCGTGGTCCGAAAAGCTCTCTGCTTTGATGAAAAATGTCCTGCCCTTTGCAAGTATCATCATGGTGGTTACGGGGCTTATCTTTGCGGGTCTGGCAACCCCCACGGAGTCGGCGGGAATGGGGGTAGTCACCACCGCCGTCTTGATAGCGCTCTATAAAAAGATGCGCTTTGATGTGATAAAAAAATCAGTGGGTTCAACCTTACAAATCACGGTGATGATGTTTATGATCCTGACCGGATCAACGGCATTCAGCCAGATTTTGGCCTTTACGGGTGCCAGCAGGGGACTTGTGGAACTTGTGGTAAGTTTTCCACTACCTCCTCTTGTCATCATCATTGTGATGCAGGCCCTGATGGTCGTTTTGGGCACATTTATGGAACAGGTTTCAATCATGATGATCACCTTTCCCATATTTTTTCCAATTGTTCACGCCTTGGGCTTCGATCCCGTCTGGTTCGGTTTGCTGGTACTCATAAACATGCAGATCGGGATGACGACGCCTCCATTTGGTTTATGTCTTTTTGTAATGAAGGGGGTCGCCCCGAAAGGGATTACCATGATGGATATATGCAGGTCTGTGATTCCCTTTGTCCTGATAGACCTTTCGGCGATGCTGGTGATAATGTTTTTTCCTGCCATCGCTTTGTTCTTGCCAGGCTTTATGAGGTATTGAAGAAGAGGGCAGGGAATGGAACCCAAATTAATCCTAAGGGAATTGAGCCGTTATCAGGTGGGCACCTACGCTGATATCATATATAGAAATGCACTTCTCCATTCGAACATCGAGGCATTCAAATGCGGGTCGGCCACACTGAGCTTCTCTGAATTTAATGCCGAGGTCAACCGGTTAATCCATGCCCTGCACAATCAGGGAGTCAAGAAGGGCGATGTCCTTGGGGTTCTGTCATGGAATTGCCTGGAATATGCCGTGGTCTATGGGGCAGCCATGAAAGGGGGCTTCATCACCTCACCCTTCAGTCCCAGGCTGCAGGCGGATGAGCTGGATTACATCATCAACTATTCGGAGGCGAATACCCTTTTTGTCGGACCCGAGTTAGTAGACCGGGTCGATTCGCTGCGACCCCGGCTCCAACGGGTTGAGAACGTCATCTCTTTTAGAGACCCTGTCTCGGGGATGACATCCTACAGGGGGTTATTGGATGCCCAGCCTGAGGGGGAACCCGATGTTCAAGTAGAAGAGGACGACCCTTTGTTTATCTTTTATACCAGTGGGACGACCGGTGTTCCCCGTGGTGCGCTCTATTCCCATCGTCGGGCCATGGATGACACGAGGCGGTTTGTCATCTCACTCGCCTTAGAGTACGGGAACAGGCATATTCAAATCATGCCCCTTTTTCATGTGGGGGGGACCAAAAATTTCTGGGGTTACTACTTTGTCGGCGGAAGCAATGTCATCATGCCGCAGGTCTCCTTTGACCCAGCGGCTACACTGAAGGCAATCCACGATGAAAATGCCACGGATATCCACATCGTCCCTACCCATCTGGCTGCCTTTCTCGCCTTGCCCGACGTGGATCAATATGATCTGAGGGGGCTGAAGCGGATGTTCTATGCCGCTTCCCCCATGCCGCTCGAGTTATTGCGCCAGGGAA
Organism: uncultured Desulfobacteraceae bacterium; assembly: GCA_964639275.1. Taxonomy (GTDB): domain Bacteria; phylum Desulfobacterota; class DSM-4660; order Desulfatiglandales; family Desulfatiglandaceae; genus CAZXCQ01. The sequence goes on from CAZXCQ010000203.1 coordinate 4,043, forward strand.
TGGAGAAGTGGGGCCCCATTTTCGTCCAGAACTATGGTGCCACCGAAGACGGGCCCAACGTGACGACCCTATCCATCCAACAACACGATGTTCTCGATCGCCCTCCCGAGGAGCAAAAATGCCTGGCCTCTGCGGGGTTTCCGCAGATCGGCGTGCATGTCAGAATTGTGGATGAAAAGAGAAATGATCTGGGGCCCGGTGAGGTCGGAGAGATCATTGTCTTGAGCAAGGCCACGATGCTGGAGTGGTGGCGGAAACCCGATGAGACCCGTGAGACGATAGTGGACGGATGGGTCCATACCGGGGATATGGGGCGATACGATGAGCAGGGTTACATCTACATTGTAGACCGGAAAAAGGACATGGTCATCTCGGGTGGGGAGAACATCTTCCCGCGGGAGGTCGAAGAGGTCCTTTACCGGCATCCCGCGGTTCAGGAGGCGGCCATTATCGGGATTCCCGACCCCTATTGGGTGGAAAAGGTGCATGCTGTGGTTGTCTTGAAGGAGGGGAAAAGCCTCAGTGCCAAAGAGCTGATCAATTTTTGCAAAGAGAGAATGGCCCGTTTCAAGGCACCCAAATCCGTTGAATTTGTTGATTCCCTTCCAAAAAATCCAGCCGGGAAGATACTCAAAAGGCTGTTGCGAAAAAGATACTGGGAGGGAATGGGGTGATATCTCCATGGCGATAAGCATAGAACTGAAGACCAACTTTGGATTTCGAGAATCAGGCCCTGGTCGTTTTGTTTTGCCCCCACTCACAAGCACAATTGGAGAGCTACTGAGGTATATCGGCAAGAAGATTGATTTTATCTTTGTGGATGCTGAGGCCGTCACACTACGACCGGATGTGGAGGTCAATATCAATGGGAAAGATATCCTGTTTTATCCTGCCAGATTGGCCACGGAACTCAAAGAAGGTGACCTGGTGGATATATCGCTAACCACCATGGGAGGAGGCTAGGATATTTTAATCTTTTGCATAGCGCGTATGAAGGGGAGGATAAGCAGTGGTAACATTTTACCGAAGATTGCCCAACTTTGACTATGTGAAACCGAAGCGTATTGAAGAAGTCCTCAATATTCTGGGGAACAACCAGGACGGGAAGGTCAAGGTCTATGCGGGCGGGACCGATTTGATCCCAAGGCTAAAGGGGAGGTTGGTCTCTGCACCCGAGCTCTTGGTTGACCTCAAGGGGATTCCCGACCTAGACTATGTCACCTACGACGAAAGAGAGGGACTGCGGATCGGCGCCCTGGCCACGATTGACTCCGTGGCCAACTCACCCATCGTCAAGGAGAAGTTTCCAATCTTATCCCAGGCGGCCAACAGTATTGCCTCGACTCAGGTCCAAAACCGTGGAACCATTGCCGGAAATATCTGTAATGCCGTTCCCTCGGCGGACTCGGCGCCGGCCCTCCTGGTTCTTGGGGCAGAGTTATTGTGTATGAGCAAAAAGGGGGAGCGCACACTCAAAATCAGTGAGTTTTTCAGGGGGCCAAATGAGACCGCCCTGAATTCAGACGAGATCCTGAAGGAGATTCAAGTTCCCCATATGCCCGAATACGGCCGGGGTGTTTATATCAAGCTCTCCCCAAGGACCAGAATGGACCTTGCGGTGGTGGGCGTTGCAGCCATCGTTGCTGCCGAGGGAGAGGTCTTTGGGGATATCAGGATCGGTCTGGGCGCGGTGGCGCCCACCCCCATGAGGGCCCAAAAGGCAGAGGATTTGCTCATGGGGGCGCGGATAGATGATGAAATAATCCGAACGGCCGCCAAGACCGCCTCGGATGAATCCAAACCAATAGATGATCACAGGGCCTCGGCCCAATACCGTCGGATGATGGTGGAGGTCCTGGTGAAACGGGCCGTTGGTCAGACGTTATCCGTCTAAGGCAGGGCACAATGCCTTTCCCCTCTTGGGGGGGTGTTCGACAGAAAATGGATAGGAGATCCAAAAATGGAAATGAAAGAGATTCGATTCGTCCTCAACGGCAAGACCCATGAACTGTGGGTCGCCCCCTGGCGGACCCTGCTGGAACTCATCAGGGAAGACCTAAAGTTGACCGGGACCAAGGAAGGCTGCGGAAAGGGGGAGTGCGGGTCTTGCACCGTGATTATGGGTGGGAGGCCGATCAACAGTTGCCTGGTACCGGCGGTTGAGGCAGACAACCAGGAGATCATCACCATTGAGGGGCTTGCTGACGACGAGACCCTGCATCCGATCCAGGAGGCATTTGTGGCTCATTCGGGGATGCAGTGCGGGTTTTGCACCCCGGGCATGATCATGTCGGCAAAGGCGCTCCTGGACAGAAATCCAGATCCGAGCAAGGAAGAGATAAGGGAAGGAATAGCCGGGAATTTCTGCCGGTGCACCGGCTATACAAAGATTATTGAATCCATTCATGCTGCTGCCGAGAGGATGAAGGGAGGACAATAGATATGGAGACCTATTCTGTTATTGGCAAGAGAATCCCCCGCGTGGATGCCCGGGCAAAGGTCACGGGAGAGGCAAAGTATGCGGCGGATTATGAGATGCCGGGAATGCTCTGGTGCAAGATGGCAAGAAGCCTTTACCCCCATGCCAGGATCTTGAACATCGACACCCGTAGAGCCGAAAGACTTCCAGGTGTAAAAGGGGTCCTTACGGGAAAGGACTTTAGGGGGTGGAAGTGGGGGTGGATGCCCAAGACCCGCGATGAAGGGCCACTGGCAACCCACAGGGTCCGGTATCTGGCGGAGGCCGTGGCGGCAGTGGCTGCCGTTGACGAGGATACGGCCGAGGAAGCCACAGACCTTATCAAGGTCGAGTATGAAGAACTGCCCGGGGTTTTTGATCCGGAGGAGGCCATGAAAGAGGGGGCCCCCCAGCTCTATGACCATGTGGAGAACAATATCAGCTGGGAATTCCACATGGACCTGGGAGACGTTGAAAAGGCATTCGGGGCGTCGGACCTGGTTCGGGAGGACCGCTTTGAAACGGGTCGGGTGATCACGGGTTATCTGGAGCCTCCGGCGGCCGTGGCCCTTTGGGATTCATCCGGCATCACCATCTGGGCTGCGAAGCAGAGTCCCTATTTTGTCTACCGGCACCTTGCCGCCTGCTTTGACATGCCGCTCAACAGGGTGAGGGTCATCCAGCCCTTTATTGGCGGGGGGTTTGGAGGCACAAAGAACGATTCCCTGGCCGGAGATTTTTGTTCGGTTGCCTTTTCGAAAATGACGGGCAGGCCCGTCAAATTCGTTTACAGCATGGAAGAGGTCCTGATGACCTGCCGGCGGCGTCATAACATGATCGTCTACAATAAGATGGGCATGAAAAAGGACGGAACCATCACGGCCATGCACAGCCGGGTCATCGCAGATGGCGGGGGGCATACGGCCATCGGTCCCCTGACCATGTATCTGACGGGCTGTATGAGTACCCTTCCCTATAAGCTGCCGAACTTCAAACACGACGCCTACCGGATATTTACCAATAATCCCATCGGGGCGGCCATGAGAGGCCATGGAATTACCCATACCCGGTTTGCAGCGGAGATCCAGATGGAGATGATGGCAGAGGAACTGGGAATCGATCCTGTGGCGGTTCGGCTAAAAAACGCCATCACAGCCCCCCATGAAACCATAAACAAGGTCACGGTCCTGTCCTGCGGTCTAAAAGAGGGTCTTAAGACCCTTGCCGAGACCCCCAACTGGAAAGAGAAGGACAAGCCGAAAGGTCCTGATGGGCCTATATCCCATGGGGTCGGAATCTCAGGCACCTCTTACCTGGGAGGTGCGAGGCAAAGGGGCCATCAATCCTGTGCCGCGGTTGTGAGACTCTGTGAAGACGGGAGCATTGACTATCTGACCGGTGCCACGGATGCGGGTCAGGGCTCTGATACGGTCCTGGTCCAGATCGTTGCCGAGGAGCTGGGGCTGAGGGTTGAGGACATTGATATCAAGCGGGTGGACACGGCCTTAACGCCTTGCGATGCGGGCAGCTACGGCAGCCGGGTGACTGTCCTGGCCGGGGAGGCAGCCCAGAAGGCTGCCCGTGATGTGAGGAAACAGCTGGCCGAATTTGCAGCCAGGGAGTGGGAGGCCAATCCAGAAGACATTGTATTTAGAGATGGCCGGGTCTATGTCGAAGGTTCTCCAGAGAGGGCCATGCCCTTTGAAAAACTGGCCAAGATCGCCTGCTATTCCGGTTCGGGGGCGGTAATTGTGGGTAAAGGATATTCCCAGTATGGAATAGAGACTTTGGACTTTGACAAAGGCATCGGGAATTGCGGGACCTCCTACAGTTTTACTTCCCAGTTGTCGGAGGTGGATGTGGACATGGAGACCGGATTTGTCAGGTGCACGGAGATGATTATCGCCCATGATTGTGGGAAGCCCTTGAACCCCATCAATGTCGAGGCCCAGAATCAGGGTGCGGCTATCCAGGGCCTGGGCCAGACCCTGTATGAGAAATTTATCATGGATAAGGGGAAGACCCTCAATTCAAACCTGGCGGATTACAAAATGGCCCTTGCCCCTGACGTGCCCGATATTGAGGTCATTGACATTATTACGGAGGATCCACTCGGTCCCTATGGGGCCAAGGAGGCATCCGAAGGCGCTATTGTGAGCACGCCGCCCTCTGTTGTAAGCGCTATCCATGATGCAACGGGCATCTGGTTTAAGGAACAGCCCATCACGCCCGAGAAGATTGTCATGGCCTTGAAAGAGAAGAAGAAATAACTGAGCCTGAAGACACGCCAAGAAATCCTGCTTAGAGGAGGAAGCAAAATGGATGTATACCCCTGGTGGACCGATGAGCAAAAGGCGTTTGCAAAAAGGATGGGGGAATTTGCCGAAAAGATCATGCCCAGGGATCAGGAGACAAGATGGAAGAGGGAATTCCCCTGGGATATCTTTGAGAGTATTGCCGAAGAAGGCTTCACAGGCGCGGGGGTCCCAAAGGAGTACGGTGGATTGGGATTGGGTGCTACGGGCGCCTGCATTGCAGCGGAGGCACTTAACAGAATGCCGGGCACGGGCAGGCTATTTGTGGGCAATATGCTGGGAGGGCTGCGTCAGATTATTGAGTTTGGAACGGAAGATCAAAAGAAACGTTTTCTTTCCAAGATCGCCAGGGCGAAAAGAGAAGATATCGGGGCCATCGTAATCACCGAACCCTTTGCAGGGACCGACGCTGCTGCCATGGAAATGACGGCGGAATCCCAAGGAGATGGATATGTCCTGAACGGAAAGAAAAGGTTTATCGTATCAGCAGGAGTGGCCAACCGGTATATGGTCTACGCGCGTACCAGCAGTGATCCCGAGGATAGAAAAAAATACCGGCATCTCACGGCGTTCATCGTGGAGAAGGGGATGCCCGGGTTTTCGGTGGAGAAGATCAACGAGATCATCGGCTTTGAAAACATTCAGAACGGTGTCCTGGATTTCAATGACGTTCCCGTACCTCAATCCAATGTCATCGGAAAGGAAGGAGAGGGCTGGAAGGTAATGACAGCGGGGCTCAACTTTGAAAGGACCCTCATCTGTGCCCAGGTTGTGGGGTGGATGGACGAGCTGCTGAGGAACGTTGTCCCCTATGCCCAACGGCGGGTTCAGTTTGGGAGACGGACCATCGACTTTGTCAACAACCAGTTCAAGATTGCAGACCTGATCATCAAGCTTAAGGTGGCAAGATTGCTCACCTACTATACCGCCTATCTATGGGATATCGGGTGGGATATCACGCTCGAGTCCAATATTGCCAAGGTATTCAATTGCGAAGGGGTTCTGGAGGGAAGCCTGGACGCCATTCAGGTCATGGGTGGTGACGGCGTTACGCCCTTTTATCCCCTCGCCGGGATCATGAACGTATCAAAGGTTGAGAATATTGCCGGGGGAACCATGGAGGCCTGCAGGATGGTGATATACAGGACAGCCATAAGGCAGATGGCCGAAGAACTGAAAATGCCGAGGCGTGTCATCCATGAAGATCTGGGGGTTCCCGTGCACGCAAACTCGGCGCCTGAAAAGGAGAAAGGAGTGGATGAAGAAAGGCTTCTAAAGGTTCTCGCCGAGGACTATCGGGTGAACCCGGGGCTCCACATGAGCCGTGAAGACATAATGGCGTTTTTTGATGCCGATGATCAGAGGTTGGATGAGGTGCTGGTTTCACTAGAGAATCAGGGGCTTGCAAAGCTTTTCAAGGACAGGAAGGGTATCGCCCTGGCAAAGGCTACCTACGCAGGATTAAAAAGGGCCTTTCCCCTTGAACACTATAAATGGTTCCCCGATTGGGTCACCGAAAACAACATATTTTAGGGAGCGCAGGCTACTCAAGGAGATGGAGTTGAGGAAGACATTAGGCTATATCGCGCCCAAATTCCTTTTCTTTGATCCTGACTATGAGTAGGTCATTGATAAACTCAGGCCTGACATGCAACTTACGGAGGCCTTCATTACCCTTAAAGAGGACGCTGCTGTCCCCTTTACTCCGTACGAATTCCTGATTGACCAAGGAAAACCCGATGAACCCAGCAGAACCGTTTCAGACGAGGATAGTGGATGAACGCGGGATAGATGTGCCGGTGAGAGAAGTGGGGGAGATTATCGTTCGAAGTGAAGCCATGATGGTCGGGTACTGGGACCTCCCTGAAGAGACAGCAAAGACCATCCGGGACGGGTGGCTCTATACGGGCGATTTCGGAAGATTCGATGCTGAAGGATATGTTTTTATCGTAGACAGGAAACACGATATGATCATTAGCGGCGGAAAGAACATCTATCCCAGGGAGATCGAAGAGCTTCTCTACACCCATGGAGCTGTCCTTGAGGCAGCGGTAATCGGCGTCCCCGATGAGTACTGGGGGGAGTCGGTAAAGGCACTTGCGGTTTTGAAGGAAGGAATGGAGGCGACTTCAGAAGAGATCATTGCCCTGTGCAAGGAGAACCTGGCTACCTACAAAAAACCCCGGACTGTGGAATTCAGGAAGGAACTCCCCAAGAGTCCAACCGGTAAGATTCTAAAGAGGGTTATCAAAGAAGAGTTCTGGAAAGGCAGGGATCGCAGGGTATGAGGGGATAGTCCTATTCCCGCCAAGCTAATGCAGCGTACTCAAACAAAGAAGTTATAACTTATGAAAATTATGGCGTTTAACGGAAGTCCAAGAAAGAAAGAGGAGGAAATATAAGATAAAGACCAACCAGACCCTAAGTGCTTCGTTTCATAAATTCGGTGACATATTTGTCACTCAAAGCGTGTTCAAGTGCTCGTATTTCTGGATTCCGGGGCCTGCCCCGGACCGGATCCGGGGTTCGCCGGAATGACGGACACCTGGGCTTCTTTGTCATTCCTACGAAAGTGACGGATGGAAAGAAAAGACTAGTCCCTTTACCTT
>CAZXCQ010000204.1:0-11400 GCA_964639275.1 uncultured Desulfobacteraceae bacterium
AATAAATAAAAGGAGGTATTGTGAGTATGGCTGGACCATTGGATGGTGTCAAGGTTGTTGAAATTACCATGTTTCAGCAGGGGCCTGTGGCCGGGATGAGATTGGGAGATCTGGGTGCGGATGTCATCAAGATCGAGGCCAAGACCGGGGATCCGGGAAGGGGATTTATGAAGATAATCGGCGCCATGGCCGGTCTTTCCGGTCGCAATTACTATTTTGAGCACAACAACCGCAACAAGAGAAGCCTGGTACTGGATCTTAAGAATGAAAAGGGGTTAGGGGTATTTTACAGGTTGATCGATAATGCCGATGTCTTTCTAAACAATATGAGCATTGGGGCACCCATAAGGATGGGGATTGGTCCTGAAACGCTTTTGGCCAGGAACCCGCGGCTCATATATGCACAGGCCTCCGGTTGGGGCAGAAAAGGCCCTGACGCAAATGAACTGTCCTTTGATTATACTGGCATCGCCCGTTCCGGATTGATGATGTCGTGCGGGGAAAGGGGCGCTCCTCCGACTCAGATTTTGCCGGGTATCGGCGACGAAATCGGCGGGCTCATCTGTGCATGGGCCATTACTGCGGCCCTCTATGCCAGAGAGAAGACAGGGAAGGGACAGGTAGTGGACACGTCGCTGATGGGGAGTATGATCGGGGCACTGGGATTTATCATGGCGGCTCCAGCTATTCTGGGCCAGGAGTTCCCCAGGGAAATCAGGGCCCGGGCCGGTAATCCGGTATACAACCACTATCGATGCAAGGATGATAAATGGATTGCCATTGCCCACCTTGACCCCGACAGGTATTGGCCAAAGATATGCAAGGCCCTGGGTATAGAGGAACTGAAAGATGATCCCAGGTTTTACAGCATCGAGGCGAGGGGGAAAAATGCAAAGGAACTCGTCGCTATCCTGGACAGTCAATTTGCCACAAAAACAAGGGATGAGTGGTTTAATATACTTGCTGAAGAGGGGTGTATCTTTACTCCGATCCAGACCCCCACTGAAGTTACAACTGATCCGCAGGCATTGGCCAACAACTACTTTATTGATGTTGACCATCCTGAATGGGGTGGAATAAGAATGACAGGCTTCCCCTGGGATTTTAGTGAAACTCCCGCCTCATGGCGACGTAAGGCCCCGGGGTTCGGGGAACACAATAAAGAAATATTGTCGGAACTGGGTTATACGGCTGATGAAATAAGAGACCTGAAAGAGGAAGGGGTAATACCCTAGCAGTCACTATTATCCTACCAGCCCCCGCCCGTCTCCTCAGCCACCGCTTTGGCCACGCGCTGGCCATCCGGGCTGCTCCCCCAAAAACCGTAGGGGGTCCTTGGAGAGCGATACTGGTGGTATATTGTCTCCAGGGCCCCCCGGAACCTCTCTTCTTCGTGGGAGAAGACCGTAATCACATCCTGGGTGATCTCTTCGATGGCCTTCCCCAGGGTCTCTTCCCGGAGCATACCATCATCCATGGCCCGGTTGTCGATCCTCTCAAATGAGATCTCTACACCGTGGGCCTTGCCGATTTGATCCAAGTCCTCCTGACGGATCTCCACCAGGGGATCACCGATATAATAGCGCAGATGGACCTTGTATTTCACCATGGTCTATCCCTCCCCTCGCAGATATCCCTTGTAACGCTCTACCCGTTTATTGCGTTCTTCTTTGGTCCGCATAAAGTAGTCTCTGGAGGGTTTGATGTGATAGGTAAAGTGGTTGTAAGTGACCTCCGGGTCAAAACGGTACCCTGTCAGGGCCTGGTCATCAAAACTGACCTCGATCTTTCCATCACGGATCAACAGGCTTCCACGAATTCCGCAGGTGGGACATTCCACTGCCTCACGGTCTTTTAAAATGCGGATGTTCCAGTCCTGGCAGATCGGACAGAGCCCTGGCTTTGACCGGTAGGTCGTATCCTTGTCACGAATGGCCGTCACCAGTTCTTGTCCCACCCGACCGGCCCTCTGGATGCACTCTTCATCATGGACGACCTCTCGGAGGCCCTGGACGTTGAAGGTCTCGCGATGGATGACGTTGAGTCCCAAAATCCCGCAAAAGATATTTGGCTGCACCATTGCATAGGGGATCCATCCCCTGGTGGCGTACGGGACCAGGATAGAGGCGTACCTTCCGCGCAAGGTCCCACGGTGACCCAATACCCACGCCCGATCGATCAACTGTTTGAGAGCCGCGGTTGATTCAAGAAAATAGCAGGGCACGCTGAAGAGGACCCCGTCCGAGGCCTCAATCTTGGACCAGATGAGTTTCACGTCGTCCTGGATGTGGCACCCCTCCTTCCGGAAAAGACACAGGCCAAAACCCTGACAGGGCTCAATCCGGCAATCGGTCAGCCGCAGCAGCTCCACTTCCGCACCTGCACTCTCTGCCCCCATCAGGGCTTCTTTCGCCAGAATGTCGGAATTGCCATTTTTGCGAAAACTCCCCAGTAGCCCCAAAATCTTCATTTCCCTGCCTCCTTCCGCCGGTGCAAAAACACCATACCCACACATGTCTACAAAGTATAATGAGATCAACTCTGGTTTTGACTGTACTCCATAACATGGGTCCACAGCAGACACCTTTAGGATAGCTCAAAAGGCCTGCTCATTTCGTGATCTAATACATCAGCGGGCAGACGACGTCCTGGAGCACCCATAGAAGTCCTTCTGGTCTGCCAAGCGGATCAAAAGCATCTCAGTTCGTAACCCGACTCATCAACCCTAGGCAGTTTTATCCTCAACAAAACCAAACTCCTGTGAAAGCCTGCTCGTTGTGTCGAACAACAGCTCTGAGAATTCAGACATTTTCTCCTTTACCATCCTACTCACAGGGCCTGATATGCTGATTGCAGCTACCACCTGGCCGCCTTTGCGGCGCACAGGCCTTGCCACACAATTTACGCCTACCAACGCCTCTTCGAAGTCATAGGCGACATCGCTCATCCGAACCCGTCTTAATTCTTCGGTAAGCCTCTTAAAGGAAGGAATAGAATTTTTGGTGAGTCTGACTAACGCCCTTTTCCTGTTATAGAGCTTTTTAAGATAGTCCTCTGGAAGGGCCGACAAGAGAATCTTGCCGGTCGCAGTGCAATGGGCAGGAAAGCGAGTTCCCTCACGTATCGATACCCTGAGGGGCTCTCTACATTCGAAACGAGCGATATATCTTATTTCATCATACTCCAAGATTGAGGCACTGATGGCTTCTCTGCATTGCAGTGAAAGTTCCCTTAAAGCGGTTCTCATGGCTTTTCGAAGAAAATTACCTTCTCTAATGCCGGATCCCATTTCGAATGCAAGGGTCCCTAATCCATACTTCTTGGTACGCGGTTCTTGGTGAACAAATTTGTGGGCCTTTAAGGTACTGAGGATACGATGAGCGGTTCCCTTCTGCATCCCCAAGTTCTTAACAATCTCGGTCAGTCCGAATTCCCTGCCTTCTGTAATCATTAGCTCAAGAATTGAGAGACCCTTTTCCAAGGACTTCACGGGATATTTGAGCTCATTAGTGATTCTGTCCATCCGATCTCCTTTTTCCAACCAAAAACGGTATCAAAATATTCATCAGCATTTTTCAAATTAATGTCAAACAAGGCAAATTTGTCACTCCCAAATCCGGCATCCGATTTTGATAGACCTATTCCCTTATCACTTGCTGGGCATCGTTCCGGCAAAAGACAATATACGTTCTTACTAAGAAATCATGCGATACCTATATCATCCCAGAAATGACAAATCTAGAAAAATGTATAGGGATCGGAAAAAGAGAATGATCATAGGTCAAGGACAATATCTGGGAACAGAAGTTCTGCATTACAGAACCAAATTCCATTTTTCAGAACATTAATCAAAAGATTTGCTTGACAACGTTTTTGAGGTTTGAGAATTTTTGTTCCCTCTGGAGTAAGATGTGCCCGAGCAAAGGAGGTGAAGAGATCTCGGGCGGCTCCTCGTATCCGAATTGGTGCCTTAACGAACGTAAAGGAGGGAGAAAAATGGCAGACAAGAAGCTTACGGTTGTAGCCATCGTAAAAGCCAAGCCTGAGAAGGTTGATATTGTCCGGAAGGAACTTGACCACCTGGTGGTTGAAACCAATAAAGAGCCGGGCTGCATCAATTACAATTATCATGTGAACAAAGAGGATAACACTCTGTTTCTGTTCTATGAAAACTGGCGCAGCAGGGCGGATTGGGACAAGCACATGGAAATGCCATTTTTGAGAAGATGGTTCGATGAGATCTCAGGAGATGTTCTGGAGAAAGAACCTGAGCTCTCCCTTTGGGAAATGGTTGAACCTCCTGCTTAAATAATCGGCTGAAAAACGATCAGTAAATAAAGCCGTTTGTGACCTTCACGGAGCTTTCCCTCCAGAGAGGCCTTAATGAGCAGGGAAAGAACTTCAATATCTTACCTCAATTAAAAGGGAATTCTATCATATCACATCTCAAAATCAGCATTAACGGAAACGGTTCATTAAGTATACTTTATGATAATACTGTTATTTCAAGCAGTTGGCCTCATGTTCTCTTCAGATAGCCATAATCGCAACCCTCTGGAAAAGCGCTTTATTACTGGCCTGAGACGATAACTGCATTTTGTCTCAAAGGTGCATCATTTTGCATGTTTTTTGACGCCTCGTTATAGAGTATTCATCTTCGGAAAAGACCGCGACCAAATCAAGTGTCGTACAAATAACGGAATCCCTATTGCCCTGGTCTCAAAGGGCTAAAGTGTTGCCAAATAAATAAAGGGCATAAGGTCTTTGCAGGACCGGTTTAGAAGGTTCAAGGTATTGATATTACATTAGATAGCGTTCGTGCCACATTTTCGCTAAATTGTTTCAGAGATACGAGAGGTTAGGTAAGTAGGATGAGTGACTGAGCAGGGAGTCTTGGAATGAAAGAAAAGGGGGCATTAACATCTTCACCGAGATTCGGCGTTAACATCAACGGGCGTGGGGTATTATGATCAGCTCAAGTCCTTTGGGAGAGACCCGCAATGGCAACCTAACAAAACAACCTCTAGCTCTGAGAAAGGAGGCAGATACGCCATGTTAAGAAAAACTTTGTTCCTGGTTTTGTTCGCGGCCCTTTATTTTGTCGTCAGCAGCACGGTTTTTGCGGCCAAGTCACTCACGATCTTTTGGGCGGAATGGGATCCCGCCGATTTCCTCCAAGAACTCGTCTTGGATTTCGAGAAAGAAACAGGCATAAAGGTCAATGTGGATTCAACACCATGGGGTGATTTCCAGACCAAAACATTCCAGGAGTTCGCGGCCAAAGGCGATGCTTTTGATATGGTCATAGGTGATTCTCAATGGTTGGGGGCTGGTGCGACAGCCGGTCATTATGTGGACATTACAGACTGGTTCATCAAGAATAAGGTTGACAAGACCATGGCACCCGCAACCATTGCCTGCTATGCCGAATACCCCGCTGGGAGCAAGAAATACTATGCCGTGCCCTGTGAAGCGGATGCTTTTGGTTGGGCTTACAGAAAAGACTGGTTTGAAGATCCCAAAGAAAAAGAGGCATTCAAAAAGAAATACGGCTATGAATTGGGTGTTCCCGAGACCTGGGCGCAATTGAGGGATATTGCCGAATTCTTCTATCGCCCAAAGGAGGGGAGGTACGGTTGCGGCATTTGGACAGAAAGGGGTTATGATGCTATCACCATGGGGTTCGAAAATGTATTTTTCTCATGGGGTGCTGACTTCGGCGATAGGCAGACCTACGAAGTGGAGGGTGTTGTAAATTCAAAAAAGGCGGTTGAGGCGCTGGAATTCTACAAAGAACTCTATAAATTCTGCCCCCCGGATTGGGGAAACACATGGTTCCAGCAAGCCAATCAGGGCCTTACAGAGGGCTTGGTGGCCATGACCCAGAACTTCTATGCCTTTTTTCCAGCTTTAACCAACCCCAGAATAAATAAACATGCCGACGTTACTGGATTCTTCCCCAATCCCAAAGGCCCCTATGGCGATCGACATGCGGCCCTCGGGGGTCAGGGAATCTCCATTAACGCCTATTCAAAAAAGCGTGATCTCTGCTTTAAATTTCTTGAATGGTTTATCAGAGACGATATACAAAAGAAGTGGGGAGAGCTGGGGGGGTTTCCTGCGAGCTCCAAAGTCCTCCTGTCCAAGGAATTCCAGAAGGCTACCGAATTTAACAATGCCTTCTCCACATCCATGTTCATGGTTAAGGACTTCTGGAATATCCCCCATTACGCCGAATTGCTAGAGATTTTCCAGAGAATATCTCATCAATATTTGGTTGAAGACAAGGGGACAGCAAAGGAGGCCCTGGATATGATTGCCAAAAAACATACAGAGCTTCTGAAAAAAGAAGGCTACATAAAAAAATAGTATCAGCGGGTAATCATGGTTTTGACTGTGAGGGGAGAGGAACATCTCCCCTCACTTTTAGAGTGAATAAGCTCCTTTGATAAACGAACTCATTTGATGAAAAGGAGTTTTATGAGTTCTAAGGCTGACAGTGCCACTTTGCCCAGAAAAGGGTTGAGCGATCTCGCAATCAGAAATTTCTTTATCATACCTACGATTTCATTTCTGATCTTGTTTAATGTGTTCCCCCTCTTTTACTCCCTCATTCTCAGCTTCGCGGATTACAGCGCCACAGGCACTGAAGCACCTGTATGGGTGGGGCTGAAAAACTACAGGGACATTCTGAATGATCCGGACATCTGGCAGAATTTTTTCCTGACCGGAAAATACGTCTTGATCACGGTATCGGGGCAGGTGGTCGCAGGTTTCGGTATTGCCCTCATGCTCAACCGCCAGTTTAGGGGAAAGGGGCTTGTCACGACCCTGTTATTGTTGCCGATGATGATGTCCATGGCGGTCATTGGTCTGTTCTGGAAGCTGCTCTGGGACACAAAGCTCGGCATCGTTAATTACCTTGTAGGTCTCAAGGGTTTTGTCTGGCTTTCAAGCCCTGAGTGGGCCCTGATCGCCATCGCCATCACGGATATCTGGATGTGGTCCCCCTTTGTCATGCTGCTGAGCCTGGCAGGGCTTTCAGCCATTCCCCAGCACCTCTACGAAGCGGCATCCATTGACAGGGCTTCCCGATGGTTCATATTCCGGCGGATTACACTGCCCCTTGTCACCCCGCTGCTCCTTATCGCGATCATTTTCCGGACCATGGAGGCTTTCAAGACCTTTGATCTGGCCTATAACATGACAGGCGGCGGCACGAATACGGAGTTGCTATCCATAAAATTGTATAATCTGGCGTTTATGCAGTGGAATACGAGCAAGTCCTGTGCTCTTGCTTATATCCTGTTGATCATGGTTATAGCTATCAGCAACATCTATATCAAATATCTGAACAAAGCGAGGGAACGATAATATGCCAGCCGTGGAATCAAAGCGATACAAGGCAATAAACGGTATTATCGTCGCATTGGTCGTTGTAGTGATGTTGATATATCTGATACCCTTTTATTGGATTTGTTCAACGGCCTTCAAGTCAAGGCTCGATGCTGCTACAGTCCCTCCGACCGTCTTTTTCAAACCGACGGTCACACCCTTCGTAAAACTTGTCACGAAAAGATCTCAGCGACGAAATGTGGTCACCCCGGAGCAATATGCAAAGGCGAAATGGTATGAAAAGCTGGTTTATGACGAAGGGGAAAGGATCCTTAAAAAATCACACTATTTGAATCGATTTTGGAACAGCTTGGTCATTGCCTCTGTCAGCACGTTCCTGGCATTAGGCCTGGGGACATTGACGGCATACGGTTTTTCGCGGTTTAAGGTGGCCGGAGAAAATGACTGGCTCTTCTTTATATTGAGCACAAGGATGTTGCCGCCTGTGGTGGTGGGCATCCCAATCTTCTTGATGTACCGGAAGATCGGAATCTTTGACACCCACATAGGTATGATTTTCCTCTATACCTCATTCAACCTCTCTTTTGCAGTATGGCTGATGAAAGGGTTTATTGATGAAATCCCCAAAGAATATGAAGAAGCCGCCATGGTCGACGGGTATACGAGATTTCAGGCCTTCCGGAAGATTGTGCTTCCGCAGTTGCCGACGGGAATGGCAGCCACCGCGGTTTTCTCCTTTATTACGGCATGGAATGAGTATGCATTGGCCTTGATACTGACATCAAAAGAGGCGCAAACCGCGGTGCCTTTTATCCCTTCTCAGATAGGGTCCGGCCTTACGGATTGGTCTACCATAGCAGCCGGGACACTCGTTTTCTTATTGCCTGTCGCCATCCTCACCTATTACTTGCGCAACCATCTCCTGAGGGGTGTTACCTTCGGGGCCATCAGGAAGTAAGGAGCAGTCCATGTTTAGAAAACTGAGTAACAAATATTTTGAGCCCGTTGCCATGTGGCTCATGACATTGGGACTTGTATGCATTGTCCAGCCATGGTCGATGTTTTTTCATCGTTATGGTGTCGTTATTGTCCTGGTCGGCCTTGTGGGATTTATCTTTTTCAGCCATATTAAACCCTTGCCTGAAGAAGAATGATCGGATGACTTCGGCAAAATTGAAAGAAGCGGAAAACCACTCATGGCAGACATTAGTTTAGTGAACATTGAAAAATATTTTGGCGATCTCTGTGTTATCAGAAGAATGAATCTGGAAGTAAAGGACGGTGAGTTTATGGTCCTCCTGGGCCCTTCAGGATGCGGAAAGACAACGACCTTAAGGGCTATCGCAGGGCTTGAAGAAGTTGATGCAGGCGACATTCTGATAGACGGAAAGTCCGTCAAACATCTCAGGGCGCGAGACCGTGATATCGCCTTCGTGTTTCAGTCGTACGCGCTTTATCCTCACCTTACCGCATTTGAAAATATCGCTTTCCCTCTCAAGGCGACCAAAGCCGGCAAGGCCTTGATAGAAGAGAGGGTAAGGGATGTGGCCAGAATCCTGCAGATCGGGCATATCCTCAATAAAAAACCCTCTCATCTCAGCAGCGGGGACATGCAAAGGGTCGCGGTCGGCCGCACGATGGTAAGAAGGCCAAAGGCGTTCCTGATGGATGAACCCATCGGATCTCTGGATGCCAGGCTGCGGGAAAGTATGAGGACGGAACTGAAACACCTGCACATGGAAATCCATGCCACGACCGTCTATGTCACCCATGATCAGATTGAAGCCATGTCCATAGCTGATAATATAGCTATCATGCATGAAGGGATGCTCCAGCAGATCGGCAGCCCCGAGGAGGTTTACGATCATCCCGCGAATCTTTTCGTTGCGCAGTTCATCGGCAGTCCCATCATGAATGTCCTGGATTGTGCCATCGGTAATGATGGGGGCAATAGAATGCTCATCCTGGGGCGTGATGGGCTAAAGCTTCCTTTATCCAAACCTCTCTTTGATCACATCCAGGGTACGAATATCCCCGAAGGTCAGTTGGCCGTTGGGATAAGGTCCGAAGCGGTTCTAGTGGAAAGAGAGGCAAAGGGGAACTATGAGAAGGCGGAAGTGAAGATTATCGAGCCCGTAGGCCCCCACGATTTTGTAGATGTCAAGGTTGGGGATCAATTAGTGCGTGCAAAAACACCGCCCCGTTATGTCAATAAATCAGACAAAATGGTGTGGATAGGGCTTGAAGAGCAAAGGATCCACTTCTTTGACAAAAGGAGCGGTAGTTCTCTGATATTCAGGTAAGGGAGATATCGTGGCTCAGATCAGACTGGAGAATGTAACAAAAACATTCGGACATATCACGGCCATCAAGGACCTTTCTTTGACCATTCATGACGGGGAATTCTTTGTCCTTTTGGGCCCGACGGGGGCGGGAAAAACCACGACCCTGCGGACCATCGCCGGGTTGGAGGTGCCGGAAAAGGGGGATATCTTTATTGATTCTCAGAGCGTGATCAATTGGGCCCCTGCTCAAAGAGACGTAGCGCTTGTGTTCCAATACTATTCTCTCTACCCACATTATACGGTCAGGCAAAATTTGGAGTTTCCCTTAAGACCCAAGATCAGAAATCTGTCGGCCGATGAGATAGCTTCTCGTGTCCTGAAAGCGGCCAACACGCTCCGGATTGACCACCTGTTGGAGCGGAAGACCGAGAACTTGAGCGGTGGTGAGATGCAACGGGTTGCCATAGGCCGGGCTATTGTGAGAGAACCCAAGGTCTTTTTGATGGATGAACCTCTATCCAACCTGGATGCAAAACTGAGGGAAGTTCTCAGGACGGAATTGAAAGGCCTTCAAACAGACTTGGGCGCTACATTTCTCTACGTCACCCATGACCAGGTTGAGGCGATGACAATGGGGGACAGGATCGGGATATTGGGTCACGGCAAGATTGTCCAGATCGGAACGCCCTATGAGGCATATAATCACCCAAAGAACTTGTATGTTGCCTCGCTCATTGGATCGCCCGTCATGAATTTTCTTGATGCATTTATTCAGGACGGACTTATGAAGGCGGATAATAACCTGTTTGAGTTGGTCCTGGAGAATAGTACCATTCAACGAATCAAAGGCTATAATGGAGCCGTAAGGATCGGCATCAGGGCCGAAGATATCCACATGCCTGTAGAAAAAGGCATTAAAGGAAGAATATACGGGATTGAAAACGTGGGTATGGAAAAGATTGTTGCCTTTAAAGTCAAAGATCATACTTTTCGATCCACCGTTGATCCAAAATATGACTTTCATATCGATGCCGAAGTGGGATTTTCACTTGCTCAAGACCGGCTGCACTTTTTTGACAAAGATTCAGGAGAAAATCTGTTTAATTTTGAGAAGTGACCTTTTCGAGCCGTAGATCCCCTCTGCACCAGGGCGGCCTTACGGGACTCCAGATCCCTTTCAAGGGCGCGGTCTTCTACTTCCACCGCCACAGGACCGAGAAGAACTTACTCCAATTCACATCCCCCAATCCGGGAAGCTTGGGGGTGTGGAACTCCAGCGGTGTCGCCATGATTCCTACCTGGTTGAGATGATCCCAATCCAAACGGGCGTCTCTCAGGTGCACGTGAAAGATGCGTTCCTTGAACTCATAGATGGGCGTGAGAGGGATCTTGGTTCAATCCCCACAAGAAAGGTTTTTTTGATAGAGACTATTTGTTGCCTTCCGTGATATAGTCCAAATCCTGGACCTGAAAAATGCATTTATAGAGGAGGTTGTCGATGAGCGGATATGATATCTTTAAGGTCCATCCAAGGATGCCAAGGAAGGTCACTCTGGCCGATATAACGGCCAGAGATGGACTTCAGCACGAAGAGGCGTGGATTCCCACCGAGGCAAAGGTCTATTACCTTCAGGAACTGGCCTTTGCGGGGGTGAAGCGGTTTGAGGTGACAAACCTGGGAAGCCCAAGGGTGATGCCCCAGTTCAAGGACGCCGAAGAGGTGCTAAAGGGCGTAAGGGATGAAATATTCATAAAGAGA
>CAZXCQ010000205.1:0-11336 GCA_964639275.1 uncultured Desulfobacteraceae bacterium
ACGTATTTATTCACTCGGGACTAAGTGCTGCCTGCGACGAGCTCAGCCGAGGCGAATGAGCAACTGCACAGATTATAGTTATCAAAATACGTTATGGTATTTGCGAATCAAAGCACTTAGGTTTCTGCCCGTTCAATTTTCTCCAACAGCGAGACAATCCTCTGTCTGGCCCTGTCCCTGCCTGACCGTAGGCTTTCTACCTGTTCGGTCAGTTCGGCCATCTTTTCTTCCTGGACCCGAAGTTTCTCAGCAAAAGACTCCCGTTCTCTCTTTAGGGTGCCCATCAACTGGATGAGATTGTCTATCTTCTCTTCCAGTAACTGAAATTGATCAATATCCTCTCCCGTATTCATCCTCCTTCCTTTCTATCCTCAAATTGAATTATCTTATCCTTGAAACCAATAAACGTCAATAAAAAAGGCAAGCACCACTGGCTTGCCTTTTTGGGGATATTGTCAAGAGTTCTTAAAGCTACATCGTCTTTTCAGCAACCTTTATCCGGGCCATTGCCCTTTTAAACGCAGCCTCGGCTCTTGTAAAATCGATATCTTCCCTCCCTCGATCCTTGGCCAGCCTTTCTTTTGCCCGTTCCATCGCCTGCCTGGCCCTCTCCAGATCGATCTCGCTGGAACTTTCGGCAGCATCGACCAGGACCGAGACCTTATCATTGGAGACCTCCGCGAAACCACTGGTGACCACCATGGATTCCTTTGTTCCACCATCAGTATACCGGAGTTCTCCGGGGACGATACCTGACAGGAAACTGACATGTCCGGGAAGGACTCCAAATTCGCCAAGGGAGCCGGGTGCAACCACGCTCTCAACTTCCTGGCTTACCTGGACCCTTTCAGGCGTTACAACCTCAAGAAACAGTCTTGCCATCACTCTGTTCCCTCTATTTGGCCGCCTCTGCGGCTATCTGCTCGGCCTTCTCCTGGGCCTGTTCTATATTCCCGACCATATAGAAGGCCGCCTCGGGCAGGTCATCGTGTTTTCCTTCGATAATCTCTTTAAAACCCTTGACACTTTCTGCAACCGGCACATAGACGCCGGGTCTCCCGGTAAAGGCCTCAGCCACATGGAAGGGCTGGGAAAGAAACCTTTGAATCCTTCGAGCCCTCGCCACGATCAGTTTATCCTCCTCGGAGAGCTCATCCATCCCGAGGATAGCGATAATATCCTGGAGGTCTTTGTATTTCTGGAGAATCTGCTGAACCCTTCTCGATGTCTGATAGTGGTCCTCACCCAGGTAATTGGGATCCAAGATACGGGAGGTTGAATCGAGCGGGTCCACTGCAGGATAAATACCCAGCTCGGTCAAAGGCCTTGAGAGAACCACCGTGCCGTCCAGATGGGCAAATGTCGTTGCAGGGGCAGGGTCGGTCAGGTCATCGGCCGGCACATACACGCACTGGACAGAAGTAATGGAGCCTTTTTTTGTGGATGTGATCCGTTCCTGAAGTTCACCCAGGTCCGTTCCCAGGGTGGGCTGATAACCTACCGCAGATGGAATGCGGCCGAGGAGTGCCGAGACCTCGGAGCCTGCCTGTGTAAAACGGAAGATATTGTCAATAAAAAGGAGCACATCCTGTCCCTTTTCGTCGCGATAGTATTCCGCGGCCGTAAGGGCCGACAATGCCACCCTGGCCCGTGCCCCGGGCGGCTCGGTCATCTGCCCATAGATCAATGCGGCCTTGGGAAGAACGCCCGATTCCTTCATTTCCAGGTAGAGGTCGTTGCCCTCCCGTGTCCTTTCACCCACGCCCGCAAAGACACTGATACCCCCATGCTCCATGGCGATATTATGGATCATCTCCATCATGACCACGGTCTTTCCCACGCCGGCGCCTCCGAACATGCCCATCTTGCCGCCACGCGGGAAGGGTACGAGGAGATCAATGACCTTAACCCCTGTCTCGAGGACCTTGACGGATGTATCTTGCTCCTCAAATCCGGGGGCATGCCTGTGAATGGGCAAGAATTCGGTTGCCTCCACAGGGCCCAGACCGTCAACCGGTCTGCCGACCACATTGAGCACCCGGCCCAGGGTGGGGTCTCCGGCTGGCATCAGAATCGGTTTCCCCGTGTTCTTTACCTTCATCCCCCTCACAAGGCCGTCTGTGACGTCCATTGCAACACACCGGACCACATTATCACCCAGATGCTGGGCAACCTCGACAACCAGATTATCCTCCGTATCATCAATCGTAGGATTGGTAATATTTAACGCCGTCAGGATCGCCGGGAGATCCCCTTCTGGAAATTCAACATCCACAACGGGACCCATCACTTGAATTAATTTACCCGTACTCATGATTCAAACAAGACCTCCTTACTAGATCGTTGAGTCGCTGAATGGTCAGGTCAAGAAAATAGAGGCCCACACCCGCCAAACACTTCTATCTGCTCAACCACTCAAATACTGACCAATGAAACCATACTTAGGCCTTTCTGATGGCCTCTGCACCACCGACGATATCCATCAATTCTGCAGTAATCGCTGCCTGTCGGGCCTTATTATAGACGAGTGTTAGATCGTCAATCATCTCACTGCAATTCTTGGTGGCATTATCCATAGCGGCCATTCTCGCAGCATGTTCGCTAACCTCGTTCTGGAGAAAGGCATTATATATCTGTACACTGATATGTTTTGGCAGAAGTTCTATGAGAAGCGCTTCGGCGCTGGGTTCACACAGATATTCTGAGGCTGTGCTGTCCCCGGGCTCCTCACCCTGGGGGGGCTCGATGGGAATCAGTTTGACCAGGGTGGGTTCCTGTCTCACCATACTGACAAAACGGGTGTAAATCATATAGAGTTCATCAATCTCCTCACTGAGATATCTGTCCGCAAAATCCCTGGTCATCTGGTTGATAAATGATATGTCAATTTTTCCGTAGATATGTATATGGGCTGCCGCAATATTGGCCCCCTTTTTTCTGAAATAGTCTCTTCCCCTTTTTCCCACCAGGGTGAGGCTGTAGTCTTTTCCACCCTGCTGTTGCTCCTTGATCCACTTCTCGGCCATGTGAATGGTATTGACATTAAAACTCCCACACAGTCCCCTATCAGCAGTAAAATGGAGAAGTTCTACCTTCCGAACCTCATCCCTCTTTGTGAGTAATGGGTGGATCTCGGGGTCTATTCCAGTTGCAAGGTTACCCAGGACCTCTGCAAATTTGGTTGCGTATGGTTCAAAGCCCTCCATTCTTCCCTGGGTGTTCATGAGCTTGGCTGCCGCAACCATATTCATGGCCCTGGTGATTTGCCTTGTCTTCTTGACGGCCCCGATCTTTCGAAGTATGTCTCTGAGGATAGCCATTTATCTCTTCTCGCTCTCAATCCTTGGGTCAGGCCGCTGGCTGGAAAACTGTCTTGAACTCATCCAGGGCACCTTTCAATTTTCCCTCCAGTCCATCACTGATCTCGTTTTTCTCCTTTATCTCTCCCAGGAGGCCCGCATATTTGCTCTCCATAAATTCAAGCACCTGTTTCTCATACTCGGCAATTGCCTCAACAGGCCATTGATCGAGATACCCGTTGGCGCCTGCAAACAAGATCATGACCTCCTTTTCGGCGGGCATGGGCTGGTATTGGGGTTGCTTGAGGATCTCCACCAGTCGGTTGCCCCGATCGAGCTGTCTCTGGGTGGCCTTATCCAGGTCGCTCCCGAACTGGGCAAAGGCCTCCAGTTCTCGAAACTGGGCCATATCCAGCTTGAGGGTCCCCGCCACCTTTTTCATGGCCTTGGTCTGGGCAGCCCCACCCACCCTGGAAACAGACAGTCCCACGTTGATGGCTGGCCGCACGCCGGAGAAGAACAGCCCCGGCTCCAGATAGACCTGGCCGTCTGTAATGGAGATTACATTGGTGGGGATATATGCGGAGACGTCCCCGGCCTGGGTCTCGATGATGGGGAGTGCCGTAAGGGAGCCGGCGCCCAAATCCTTGTTTAATTTGGCTGCCCGCTCTAACAGGCGAGAATGATTATAAAAAATGTCGCCAGGAAAGGCCTCGCGGCCCGGCGGTCTTCTCAAGAGGAGTGAGACCTGTCTGTAGGCGGCAGCCTGCTTGGAAAGATCATCATAGATGATCAAGGCATGTTTTCCGTTGTTTCTATAATATTCACCGATTGAACAACCCGAATAGGGTGCAATAAATTGCTGGGTCGCGGGGTCGCTGGCACAGGCTGACACCACGGTTGTATATTCCATCGCACCATGACGGTCAAGGACATCCACCACCTGGGCCACCGTGGATTTCTTCTGCCCTATGGCCACATAGATACAGTAGATATCCGTATCCTTCTGATTGATGATGGCATCAACGCAGAGTGCGGTCTTACCGATCTGCCTGTCGCCGATGATCAGTTCCCGCTGGCCTCGTCCAATGGGGGTCATGGCATCGATCGCCTTACACCCCGTGTACATCGGTTCATTGACCGGCCGCCGGGCGATAACACCCGGGGCGACCATTTCGATCCTGCGGGTCTCGGTGGCATTGATGGGGCCCTTCCCATCCAGGGGAGCACCCACGGCATCAATAACCCGCCCCAGGACAGCTTCACCCACCGGGATCTCTGCAATTCGACCGGTCCGTTTGACCGTGTCCCCTTCCTTGATCCCGGTATCGTCCCCCATGATGGCGACGCCCACATTGTCCTCTTCGAGATTGAGGCAGAGACCATAGACTTGACCTGGAAATTCCAACATTTCCATGGCCATGGCCTTTTCAACCCCGTAGACCCGGGCCACCCCGTCACCAACGGATAATACCGTCCCGGTTTCACTGACCTCCACCTTCTTTTCGTAATCCCTAATCTGGTCCCGGATGACCTGACTTATCTCTTCTGCTCTTATCTCCATCAGCTATATTCACCCCTTCGTAATGATTCTTTGAGTCCTTTGAGCTGGGCCTTTACGCTCCCATCCAATACCAAATCCCCTACCTTGACGATAAGCCCCCCGATCAGAGACTCATCCTCCTTTACATCCATCTTGACCTTCTTTGAGGTAAGTTTTGCCAGCGCCTCTTGCAATTTGTCCATTTGCGCGTCTTTCAAGGTCCGGGCCGTAATGACCTCCGCACGGGTAACATTTGAAATCTCGTCGGTGAGCCTCGAATAATAGTCGGCAATCTCCTCCAGCGCCCCGATCCGGTTCTTATCCAATAGTAGCCGGAGAAAATTCTTTAATGTATCGGAAAAAAGGCTTTTTTCTAAGATCAGATCCAGGATCTTTTTTCGTTCTTCAACAGAGAATACCTGGCTGGAAATCACCTGGAAAAACTGACGGTTGGCAGAACAGAACCGGTCAAATTCTTGGAGATGACGCCCATACTCCTCATATTGTCCATCTTCCCGCCCCAGACTGAGCAAGGCCTTTGCATATCTCCTGGATATCTTGGAATCAATCAATGCAGCTTCTCCACCCTTTCTATAAATTCTCTCACCAGGTGTTCCTGGTCGCTGTCCTTTATGTTGTTGGCGATAATATCCTGGGCCTTATCAGCAGCCATATCCACCAGCTCTTGCCGGAGCCTGTCTCTTGCGGCCTGGATCTCCCGCTCGATGGTCAGATCCGCATGGGCCAGAATCTGGGAGGCCCTTTCTTTGGCCTCTGCCATGATCCTTTCCTTCTCAGCAGCCCCATCCGCCTTAAATTGCTCGATAATTTCCGCCCTTTTGATTTCAAATTCCTTTAACCTTTTCTCGATCTCCCGATAACGGCTCTCACTCGCCTCTCTTTCCCTCTTGAGCTCATCAAGCCTCTTTCTGATCTCTTCCCTTCGGTTAGAAAAAAAGTCTTTCATCGGGACCTTCTTTATCACCACAAAAAGGATAATCACCAGAAGCCCAAAATTGATCACCCGGTAGAGCAGGTCCCACAGATGTGCATTCCCTCCCCCGGCTGCCTCTCCACCACCGGAGGCAAAGGAGAGGCCTGATAAGAGAAAAAGGTTGATCAAACCGTACCCGGCGACCATTACCACCTTCCTTTTTAACCCGTCGAGGGCGATCATTGGATGCTCCTCCCCAGTATCTTTTCGGCCAATTCGTTTGAGAAATTGGTCATCTCACCTTCCAATGCCCTGCGTGCAGCAGAGATCTTTTTCTCCAGCTCCTTCCTGGCTCCGCCGATCTTTTCCTCTAATCTGGAATTGGCCACCTGCAATATCCCTTTCTCTTGTTCCAGACCATCACCTTTTAGATTTTCCTTTTCCACATAGCCTTCCTTCCGGGCCTGGAGCATACCCTCCTCTATCCCTTTTTCACCCTCTTCAGAGCGGTGTTGAAACTCGTCTATCATCCCCTGGAGGGAATCGGTCTCCTCACTGCGCTGTGCCAGGATCTTACGGATGGGTCTATAAAGGATGATGTTGAGCAGAAAAACGAGGAGCAAGAAGGTGATGACTTGGAGTAACAGTGTGAAATTTATCTCAAGCATTTCAAACGGGACCTTTTACCTTTTTTTGAATTAAAGCAATCAATTAAAACAAAACAGCATACCTTGAAGCCATTTAGAGGTAACGCCTTTTACAAAAAAAAGACCTTCTTGTCAAAGATTTTTTTGAGTTCAGATTTCGGTTTTTGCCTCTGATGATTGAAGAAGAAACACCCCCTTTTTCTTGTCGACATCGGATCGCTTTGATCTTCTTCAAATTCAGGTAACGCGCTTTAGCATATCCCCAACCGCTTTGCAAGAAAAATCACAAAACAATTACTCCTAATAAAAAAAATATATTTTGCATAATTTCTGTTACCAACCTTTTTGTAATTTTCCGACCGCCGATCTTCCCTTGACCCTAACCCGCCTTACCTGCCATTACTTTCTGCTTGCATCTATACGCCTATTCTCATAGTTTAATATCATTTTAGCCCTTTTCAAAATTGACACCTGGATAGGAGAATGGGGGTTCGGAATCCCCATTCCCCGGGTTTCAACAAAGTAAAGTGTTACATTAATTTAGATCTTGATCAATTCGTAAAAAGGAAGAAATCACCACTTTTTGTCATTCCCGCGAAGCATGTCCCGGCAAAAACCGGGAGCGGGAATCCAGGTTTTTTTCGATTCCGGGTCGCGTTTCACTTGTCCGGAATGACGATTCCCTGCAAAATGTATTCGCGGAACTGTCAGACTCTGGGAGTCCCTCCTGCGAAGCGGGAGGGTTTACAGCAATTAATCACTTGCCTCCTTGACTCATGGGCCTTATCTTTGACGAAAAATCTGCCAAGACCTACCAATCGTGGTACCGGTCTCCTCAGGGCCGGGCAATAGACAGGTCTATTGAGAATCTGATCGTGGCCCTGCTTGATCCCAGGGCAGGGGAGAAGGTCCTCGATATCGGGAGCGGAACAGGTAACCACCTTCTGCTTTTGAGCAGAATGGGGATGGTTGTAAGCGGCATAGACGCATCGGCCTATATGATCGATAAGGCCAAAACACGACTCGGCCACAGATGCACCCTCAAAGAGGGCCGTGCAGAAGACCTTCCTTTTGATGATAATGAATTTGATATGGCTGTGCTCATCAACACCCTCGAGTTCCTTGATAATCCTCTTGAGGCCTTGAGGGAGGCAGGGAGGGTAGCCAGCAAAAAGGTCTTCGTCGGGGTAATGAACAGCCTTTGCTGGAATGGACTCTTAAAAAGAACCCAGGGATATCTGGGGGATCCATTTTTTGGCCATGTCAGATTCTATAACATCTGGCAGCTCAAATCGCTCATTCGGACAGCCTATGGCCCTGTACCGATCTCCTGGCGCTGCATCAAGGTAAATCCCTCCCTCATGGAAAATATAAGTCCCTTTGGCAGAGGGTCTTGGACCTGGGAGCACTCCCCTTTTGGGTGTTTCCTGGGGATCTCTGCAACCATGATATACCGGGTCAAGACCGACAACCTCACTTTGAAAATCAGGTTACAAAAGGCAAGCCAGTCCCTGTTAGGAGCAAAGACCCTCCAGGATCTGAACCGCAAAATACGGAGTGGAAGGGGATGAAAGAGGCCTATCTATATGAAAAAAAGGAAGATAAGAGGGTCCGTTGTCTGCTCTGTAACCACAACTGTTTGATCATGGACGGCGGCAAAGGGATCTGCGGTGTGAGGGAGAACCGTTCGGGAACGTTGATAAGCCTTGTCTACGGCAAGGTAATTGCCAGACATTGCGATCCCATCGAAAAAAAGCCCCTGTTTCATTTCTTGCCAGGCACTCGTTCCTATTCCATAGCCACGGTGGGTTGTAATTTGAGGTGCCTTTTTTGCCAAAATGCCGACATCTCCCAGATGCCATTGGATCATGACCGGATCATGGGGGAAGATATGACGCCCAATCGGATAGTCACAGAGGCCCTGGATACCCACTCAGCGACGATCTCCTACACCTATACAGAGCCGACCATCTATTTTGAGCTTGCACTGGATGCGGCACGACTGGCTACGACCAAAGGCCTAAAAAACGTCTTTGTCACCAATGGCTATATGAGCAAGCAGTGCCTTGAGGCGATATCTCCCGATCTTCATGCAGCAAACGTGGATCTGAAATCATTTAGCGACCGGTTCTATAAGGAACAGTGTGGGGCAAGGCTGAGACCGGTGCTGAGGACACTGGAGACCATGAAAGAGATAGGGGTGTGGCTTGAGGTCACCACCCTGTTGATCCCTGGGCTAAATGACTCCCCTGAAGAACTGAAGGGGCTTGCGCAGTTTCTGGTTGCCCTCGATCCCGACATTCCCTGGCATATCAGTCGCTTCCACCCAACCTATCGACTCACGAATATCCCTTCCACCCCCACGGGGAGTGTTCGCAGGGCAAGGGATCTCGGATATGAGGCAGGATTGAATTATGTTTACACCGGCAATCTCCCGGGGGATGAGGGCGAAAAGACGTTGTGTCATAACTGCGGCGAACTGCTCATCAATCGGTTTGGCTTTCATGTCTCCCAGAACAGAATCGACAAAGCCCGTTGTCCCGATTGTGGTGCAGAGATCCCGGGTGTCTGGAGTTATTGATCTTTAAATGCTTCTCTGCTAGTCTCAACTCTAAGGAGGGCTCTCTGGGTTCTTCTTAAGATAGGCCCCCGCTGAACGTCTTGTTTGGCCTTCTTCCATTCAGCGGGGGCCCAAAGGGTGGGGGGGCCCACACCTCAAGGCCTCGAGGAGAGGGATCCCAACTTCCTCCCCGATATAAGCCAGACGGGCCGGAGGTGGGGCCGGGGTTCTTTATGACAGGGGTCAAACAGGAGAATCACCTATGAAGAGTGAAGAGGAGCTTGTCCTCAAGGTTACCAAAGAGATTGTGGTAAAGTTTATTGAAATGGGACGGCTGAGTGTAAATTCCTTTGAGGAGGTCTGGAAGCAGGTCCACCGGACAGTGCGCAATTCGCTGGGGGGGGAAAAAGGTCAAGACTAGTACCTGACATCGGTCAGGAACAGTCCTTGCGGCGGGGCCTTGGTCCCGGCAAGTCGTCGGTCCTTTGATTCAAAGATCTCCTTGAATCCGTCAAAATTCCCTCTCTCCAAGCCCGTCTCCACCACTGTGCCCACGATATTTCTGACCATGTGTCTCAAAAACCCGTCCGCCTCTATGATGAGGCGCAGGAGCCCATCTTCGGGGTCATGAATCTCTGCCCTCAGCACCGATCGATGAGGATCTCTATTCCCGCTCCCCGATGACATAAAGGATGAAAAGTCGTGTCTCCCTACCAAAAGAGACAGGCATCTTGCCATCTCTTTTGTATCCAGGGGCAGAGCGATATGCCACAGATAATTGCGGCGGAACAGGTCGGGGTCTTTTCGGTTCAATATCCTGTATTCATAGGTCTTGCTCTTGGCGCTATACCGGGCGTGAAATTCGATGGGGACAAGTTCTGCATCTCTCACAACGATATCGTCAGGAAGTAAAGAGTTGAGCCCTCTTTTAAAGATCTGGGGACCTAGCTTTGACCGTGTTTTAAAATTGCAGACCTGGTTTAGCGCATGCACCCCAGCATCGGTTCTCCCGGAGGCGAATACCTTGGCAGGCTCTCCGACCATTATCCGGATCTTGTCTTCGATGACCCCCTGGATCGTAATCCCGTTCCGTTGCCGCTGCCATCCGTGATAATGGCCGCCATCATAGGCCAGGGTCAGTTTGATATTTCTTTCGCTCACGGCATCTCTAAACAAAAAAAGGGGAGCCAACACCGGGCTCCCCTGCACTCACTTTGCGGAAATGGTGGAATACGGACTTAACGCTTCGAGTACTGAAATCTGGCACGGGCACCAGGTTGGCCGTACTTCTTACGCTCTTTCATCCTCGAATCCCTGGTCAGGAACCCTTGTCTCTTGATAACGTCCCTCAAGGCAGATTCCGCAATGACCAGTGCCCTGCTTATGCCGTGCCTGACTGCCCCGGCCTGCCCGGAAATGCCGCCGCCCTTTACATTTACATTGATATCATACTTGTTGGCGGTATCGGCAAACTTTATGGGCTCCATCACAAGTGTTCTGTCGGATTCACGGGCAAAATACTGGTCCATAGGCCTCTTGTTGATTGTTACCTGACCATTACCCACCCTCATCCAGACCCGGGCTATGGCGGTTTTCCTTTTTCCTGTGGCGCAAAAATTCTCCTCTGTCATCTAAATCTCCAGTTTTTCAGGTTGTTGTGCCTGGTGTGGGTGATGCGGACCGGCATAGATCTTTAATTTCTGTGACTGCCGCCGGCCCAGGCTATTTTTGGGAAGCATCCCTTTGACTGCAAAACGCACGATGTCCTCCGGCCTCTTTTCGAGCAGTTTTTTGGCCGTTATCTGTTTTAGACCGCCCGTATAGCCGGTATGTCGATAGTAGATCTTTTTATCCCATTTCCTGCCGGTAAGCCTTACTTTGTCTGCATTCACTACGATAATAAAATCCCCTGTATCGGCGTGCGGGGCAAAAATGGGCTTGTGTTTGCCCCGAAGACGCATGGCCACACTGGTGGCCACCCTTCCCAACACCTTGTCCTTGGCGTCTACCAAATACCATCGCCTTGTGATATCATTTTCTTTTGTGACAAATGTCTTCATTTGAAAGCCCTTTCCCCAAAAAGGTAATCAACTTTTATAAGCCAACAAGGGACCTATGTCAAGTGATTTTTGATCGGGACTGTGAAAATTCTATTGACATGGAAGGTCATTCCTGTTAAGCAGGTTTTGTTCCTCACTGAACGGCGCCCGTAGCTCAGTTGGATAGAGCGCCGGGCTTCGAACCCGTAGGTCGCAGGTTCGAGTCCTGCCGGGCGCGCCAGTGAAGGGATGCGGGGCGTGTAGCTCAGCTGGTAGAGCAGTTGACTCTTAATCAATTGGTCGGGGGTTCGATC
>CAZXCQ010000206.1:0-11279 GCA_964639275.1 uncultured Desulfobacteraceae bacterium
ATAAAGAAACCGACAAAGACGAACTCCGCCCAGAGTATAAGCGCGCTGATTTTCCTGGCGGTTTTGTGCGGGGCAAGTATGCAAAACGCTTGAAAGAATCATCTAATATCATCGTCCTCAGGCCGGAGGTTGCTCAGGCTTTCCCAAATGAGGAAGCGGTGAATAATGCACTCCTTTCCCTTATTGACATCGCGCAGAAAACGATACGCCCAACAAGACGTTCCACCGGATCGACCAAAAAGCGGGCCTCCCGGTGAACTCTCCGTTGGCCTTGACAAGAAATTAGAATGATGTATAATGCCGATGTATACACTATTGGAGGTGTGACATGGTGCGAACGCAGATTTACTTGACAGAGCGCCAGCGTGATGAACTGGCTGCTATAGCCAAGACCGCGGGGAAGAAACAAAGCGAGCTTATCCGAGATGCTGTGGATCGCCTCATCGATCAATCGGGACGCAGTCGGCGGGAGGCTGTATTGCGCGAAGCTGCCGGAATTTGGAAGGACCGTAAGGATCTTCCTGACTTCAAGGCAACGCGAGCCGAATGGGACAGGAACTAATCATGGCTGGGTCAATCCTTCTTGACACAGATGTCCTTGTTGACTTTCTCCGCGGCCACAACAAAGCGGTAGCTTTCGTCAATACCCACTCTGCTCGGATCATTCTGTCCTCCATCGTTGTTGCGGAGTTGTACGCTGGGGTGAAGGGAGATACTGAACAAGCTGCTCTGGAGGAATTCATTTCCCTTTTCCGTGTTGTACCTGTAAGCGCGGAGATCGCTAAGGCCGGAGGGCTTTACAAGCGCGATTATAGCAAGTCACACGGCGTCGGCCTCGCAGATGCAATATTGGCTGCTACCGCTGAGGCTGAGAAGGCGGAACTCAAGACCCTCAACCGAAAGCACTACCCCATGTTAAAAGGACTTAAGCCAGCTTACGCGAAATAGGGGGCCAACAAACCAGTGGAGCAGACGGCGTATAGATAGCGGTTTCACGTAAAGGCCGTGCTGGTGGGGATTTTATCTGGACCGCTGCTCACTGGAAACGTTGAGACTGTCGAAGAAGTCCAAATGGCCTATTCTGGTTATTTCTGACGTGTCAAAAACCGGCCACTTATGAGCAGAGAAAGGGCGCGAAAGTATAGGTTTCAGGGTTTTTCGACAGGACCGTTGCGCGCTAAAATATTATGAAAAGAAAAGGATGTAAAATCCTCTTCGAGGATCTTGTCCCGCCTATCTTTGTGGCGGGAAGGTGCCGCCGAAGATGACCCAATGATGGGATGCGAAAATGTGAAGTTATTTCTGTGCAAGCCCTTAAATTATGGGGGATTCAATGACTCAAGTAGATTTTAGGCGAAAACTCGCCGCAATTCTCAGCGCTGATGTCAAAGGTTACAGCCGCTTGATGGGAGAAGACGAAGAAACCACCATCCGCACTCTTACCGAATACCGTGAGGCACTTAGAGAAAAGGTCGAATTTTACAATGGACGGGTCGTCGATTCTCCTGGTGATAATGTTCTTGCAGAATTTATCAGTGTAGTGGATGCCGTCAAATGTGCTGTTAAAATACAAAAAGAGATTAGTAATCGAAACGCCAACTTAACAGAAAATCGAAAAATGCTCTTCCGCATCGGTGTTAATTTAGGGGATATTGTTGAGGAAGACGGTCGAATTTACGGTGAGGGGGTCAACATAGCAGCGCGTCTGGAGGGTCTGGCAGAAGGCGGCGGAATCTGCATCTCAAATAGTGTTTATGACCAGGTAAAGAATAAATTGCCTTTTGCTTTTGAGTACACAGGTGAGCACGCGGTTAAGAATATCACAGAGCCAGTTCAAGTATACAAAGTAGTGATGAGCGGTGATGCCACTGGCCTTGTGCACCGGAAAAAGCTTGTTTTACCTGACAAACCGTCTCTGGCCGTCTTGCCCTTTGCCAATATGAGTGGAGACTCGGAGCAGGACTATTTCAGTGACGGATTGACTGAAGAAATCATCACAGCCCTCTCCAAGATCTCGGAAATGTTTGTGATTTCCAGAAACTCATCGTTTGTCTATAAAGGTCAGTCCATAAACGTAACACAGGTTAGTCGGGATCTGGGAGTCCAATATGTGCTGGAAGGCAGCGTCCGAAAAGCGGGATCCCGGTTGCGAATTGCGGCCCAGCTAATCGACGCAACCACGGGTAACCATTTGTGGGCGGAGCGGTATGATAGGGAACTAGAAGATGTATTTGACTTACAGGATGAAATCACCCAAAAGATCGTGGTCGCCCTCCAAGTTGAGTTGACGCGGGGTGAGCAAGCCCGCGTATGGCACAGATCAAGCAACAACTTGGAAGCCTTAGGACATGCCTCTAAAGCGATTAATCTTTTTGAACGGTTCACAAAGGAGGACAATTCCAAGGCAAGGGATCTTTTTGAACAGGCTGCACGGTTGGATCCAAAATATGCTTTCGCCTGGACATATTTAGCCTGGACCTATTGGGTTGATGTGGCCTTTGCATTCACCACCTCCCCATCCGAGTCTATAGAAAAATGTCTTGAACTTGCAAAGAAATCAATAACCATGGATGATACTCAACCCGATATACATGCCTTATGGAGCACCATCTACCTGGGCCAAAGAGAGCATGAAAAGGCAATTGAAGCGGGAGAAAGAGCCCTGGAACTTGGACCCAACAGCGCCTGCAACACTGCTATCTTAGCTCAGATAATGTATTTTGCCGGAAGGGGAGAGAAGGCGATTGAATTGATGGAAAGAGCGATGCGGCTTAGCCCTTATCATCCGCATTGGTATTTGGGAACCCTTGCTCTGGCCAACATCATGATTAAGCGCTATAAGGAGGCTTTTGAAATAGCC
This sequence comes from uncultured Desulfobacteraceae bacterium, assembly GCA_964639275.1. Taxonomy (GTDB): domain Bacteria; phylum Desulfobacterota; class DSM-4660; order Desulfatiglandales; family Desulfatiglandaceae; genus CAZXCQ01. The sequence continues at coordinate 2,861 of CAZXCQ010000206.1, forward strand.
CAGCAACAACTCGACCTGGTGGAGAGTAGAGGGGTATTTGGAATGGGTCTGCTGACATCACACCTCATTCTGGCAGAGGTTGATATATACCTTGGCAGGCACGAAAATGCCCAAAAACATGCCAAAGAGGTTCTAAAGATTGACCCAGATTTCTCACTAGAAGAATTTAGCAGGTTCACCTTCTACAAAGATCCATCTCACCTGGAAAAACGCCTTGACATCTTGCGCAAAGCAGGACTGAAATAGCGAACTTGGTCGTTCATTCTTCGCATCGCTATTTCAGATTGTTAAGAATATGTGAAAGGGTCACCCGCTAAAGGGCTAGTCAAGAGAAAAAACACCTCTCGCTATGGTTTAAAGGGGGAATAATGAAAAAACTAAATAAAAAGGCTTTTGAGCCAATTGATCAGGAAGAAAAAGATTTGATGGAATCAATCGAGCGTGAAGAGTGGCGACCTGTGAAGAATTTCAATCAACAAAAAGAAAAGGCAATAGCCGCTGCCCGAAATACCTTAAAGAAAGACAAGCGTATAAATCTTCGTCTTACTCAAAAGGATTATCATCAAATTCAGATAAAGGCTATTGAAGAAGGGGTTCCATATCAAACACTTATATCCAGTATCGTCCATAAATACCTAAATGGCTCTTTAACCACAAAATCATAGGATGTGAACCTGTCATCTCAGTGGGACCGTCAGGGTAACACCGCTGAAGCTTGTGCCCGGCTTTGTGTTAATCCTGCTTCCGCAGAGCCCTTCACTCTCTGCCCGCCCCTGAATTCGGTGTTATGATCTTTTTCACCCTGAAAGGATTTCGTTGTGAAAAGCATAAGTCAGCCACATGCAATCAATTTCTTACGTGGTGTTCCTTCCGAAGAAGCCTTGTCACGCCTTATTCCAATGGTGTCAGAAGGATACGAAAAAGTGATTAACCGGTATGGAACGGAGGTACTTCAATATGGCCATTTTGCTGGCTTCAAGCCATTGCGGGATCTGATCGCCAATTTGCATCATGTTAATCCGGAACGAGTTATTGTCGGTAACGGAGGTTTGGAGGTTATTTCCCTATTTCTTAAGTCTCTCCCTCTGCGAAGCAACATCATCGTTGAAGAAGCCTCTTACGATAGAGTACTCCTCGATGCAAAACGCTATGGACATCATTTAATCGGCGTTAAACTGACAACAGGCGGGGTCGATTTGAATCAGTTTGAAGATTTTGTAAAGAAAAACGTGGTTTCTGCTTTCTACGGTATTCCTTTTCACCAAAATCCAACGGGCATCAATTATACAGAAGAGAACCGCAGGGCCGTCGAGAGTTTATGCCGGGAAAATAATATCTTGTGTGTATGGGACGTCTGTTATCAGGAACTTCGGTATGATGGAAAAGCGAATGAAACCATAAATATGTCAGAATGGGGACCAATCTTAACAAGTTCTTTTACGAAAACTGTCTCTCCGGGAACCAAATGTGGATATATGATAGTTCCAGATCATTATGTAGAACATCTGTCAAAAATTATTACCAATACGCGAATAAACCCCAACCTGCCGACTCAGGCGTTTATAGCTGATTTTATAGAATCGGGAAGGTATGGTCATTTCCTTAAATACCTATGCGAGCTGTATAAGCCAAGAATGGATGCGTTGAATACTGCGATGAATACCCATTTCCCTGGAGCATTTCCAGTCGAAATCAGCGGTGGATTTTTCGCCCCCCTCACTATTGAGAATATTTCAATTGATAATGAAGCAGCCTTTATCAAATCGGCAAAGGATGCCGGCGTGGGTATAGCCGCTGCATGGGATGCCATCGCTCCTAACTTTAGGCATCAAATTCGAAAAAATGGACTTTTTATTAGACTGACATTTCCCGCTTATGAGCCGAATAATATTGAATGGGGCATTTCTAAGCTTAAAGAGACATTAGAGCTGTTTAATTGATGCGAATTGGATTGATGAGAAAGAGACTGCAGCGAGAAGGCTGTGGTTGTAAGGCCTGGGGCCGGGTCTTGACCGGTGCCCACCCGCAGATTACCCGCGCCGAACAGTTATAAGACAGGATGGAAAAAACACATATCAGGGTAGCAAATGCTTGTGACCTCTCCTTGCTCTCAGGTCTCATTCGCGATTCCTTCCGAGATGTGGCCAAGAGGTTCGGTTTGACTCGTGAAAACTGCCCTAAGCATCTATCAAACTGCACTGATGAGTGGGTTCAAACCGATTTGGCCAGGGGAGTAACATATTATGTCCCGGATCACAACGGCACATCGGTGGGATGTGTTGCCCTCGAAAGGGCAAATGCGGAGCTTTGCTATCTTGAACGGCTTGCTGTGATCCCTGAGGAAAGGCGTAAAGGCCTTGGGAAGGCGCTAGTCGGTCACGTCTTTTCTCAAGCAAGGGCCTTGGGTGCCAAAAAAATAAGTATCGGCATTATATCCCGGCAGACTGAACTCAAGCGCTGGTACCATAAGGTCGGTTTTGTTGAAGGAGAGACAAAGCAATTTGCTCACTTACCATTCCGCGTTACCTTTATGACCTACGATCTCTGAAGGCAACGCCTGGTCCCGCTCCAAATTGATACATTCCGGCAAATTTTTGCTCCGACCTGTTATCTTCCATAAAACAGTCTGGGGGGCCTCAGCTGATGCCACACCTCATCGCAGAGATCAAGCTCCTCTCCGGATAGGGTGATTTCAGTGGCCGCCATATTCTGTTCCAGTTGTTCAATGGTTGTTGCCCCGCAGACCACCGAGGTGATTGTCTTATTGCTCAACACCCATGCAAGGGCAAATTCGGACAGAGTCTTGTTGTGATCCTCGGCGATCTGTTTTAGCCTTTCAACCGCTGAGAAGTTGGCCTCGGTCCAGTACGGCTGATTGTAACGATAACCGAGATGGGCCAGGCTAAAGCGGGCCCCCTCAATAGGGTCTCTATCCTTCTCATACTTGCCGGAGAGAAAGCCGGCGGCCATGGGGCTAAATACGCATACCCCCACCCCCTCCTCCGCGCACAGCGGAAGCAGTTCGTATTCGATGTCACGGGTAAGCAGGTTGTAGGGAGGCTGGATACAATCCCATCGGGCAAGGTTGCGCTTATCGCTTGTCCACAACGCCTTGCACAGCTGGTAGGCGCGGAAGTTGGAACATCCCAGATACCGCACCTTTCCCTGACGGACCAGATCATCCATGGTCCGGATGGTCTCTTCCAGAGGAGTGCTGTAATCCGGCATGTGGGCATAGTAGAGATCGAGATAATCGGTTTGGAGTCGCCCCAGGCTCCCTTCCACCGCCTGCATAAGGTGCTTGCGCGAAAGCCCCATATCATTGGGACCGACTCCGTCGCCGGCAGGCCATGGGTGAAATTGTCTTGGCCGTGCCAGGTCAATGGGGCCATAATCCTTCTGTTCTCCATACTTTTTGTCCTGTTTCCGGATATGACCGCCCTTTGATGCAATGACAAGCGAATCCCGCTTTCCCTTGATAGCCTTTGCGACGATCTCTTCGGTAACCCCATTTACGTACATGTCAGCGGTATCAATAAAGTTGACACCGGCATCCAGGGCCCTGTCAATGATCCAAAGTGACGCATCCTCATCCACTTGACGTCCAAAGGTCATGGTACCCAGGCAAAAGGCAGAAACCTTCAGTCCTGTCCTTCCCATCTTCCTGTATTCCATTATTCACCCCCCACGGGTTCTCAAAAAGCTAATTGTGCGTATCAATTTAGGTATCTTGAAAACTGGCACTCACGCAGGGCAATGGGGGTTCGGAATCCCCATACCCCAGTTTTCAAACGGCTAAAGTGTTACATTTGTGCAAATTCATGGACGAGGGAGTATATGATTGCTATCCCCCTGTGTCAAATCATAAAAAACACCTTACTGCAATTCAAATTCATTTACCCCTAGACAGTATCCCCTACTAAAGCTATACTCTGTCGGCTCAATTGACCCTTCCTCCTTATCCCTCAAGGGAGGGAAGGAAAACGAGGGCTATAATGATTGAAGCTCTTCGCGGCAGGGTACAGAGATTTCCAGAAAGGAGACTCCCATGACCAAAAAGGTTATCTTTTTTGTTCTTTTGGCCTTTATTCTTGTTTTTGTGATTCAAAATACGCAGATGGTCGATTTTCAGATTCTCCTCTGGCGGGTGTCCATGTCCAGGGCCTTGCTCCTGCTTGTCTCTTTTGGAATAGGCCTTATTGTGGGACTGCTGTCAAAAAGACCAAGGTCTAAGAGAAACAAGAAGGCATGATAAGCCAGCCGAAGATATTTCCCCTGGGACCCGGCGGTGAGTTTTGACTATCTTTCATTTTGAGGAGGTGTTGAAATGATGAGTGAAAAAACCGTGGTTAAGGGGGGCTTTAGATCGACCCTTGCCCTGATCATCTCGATCATTGCCCTGATCCTGGCATTTATGGTTTATAACAGGACCGGAGGCAAAGCAGACCTAAAGGGCCAGATCAACGATCTTCAGGACAAGCTTACCACACTGAAAAAGGAGACTGCCCAAAGGATAAACAGGGTGGGAAAAGAGACTGCCAGGGCCCTTGACAAGATGGGGATAGAAATCAGGAGGGTGGAACCCAAGAAAACAGGAGATTGATTTTCCCTGGGTTACGGGGGAAAAAGGCGAGGAGGGTCATCAAAGTGGAGCAAAAGGCAAAGGGTTCAGGGAAGGAAGCCTCTCCGTGTCGTTTGGCCTTGACAGACAATCGGGATAATAGTATTAAGTAAAATTTTAAATCTGGCTTTCATAAATTCGGGGAATCAATATAAGTCCAATTAATTATTCAACAATTCTGTCTTTAGAGATTGTTTGAGATCAAAGTTAAGGAGATCCAACAATGGCTTCCAACAGAAAGAAGACAAAAAGGATTCGTGCCAACAAAAAGAGGCCCAATAAGGCCAACCTGAAGGCGAACCTCCGGCGTATTCAAAAGAATGCCGAAACCCTGAGAGAGCTGGCCGCCAATGAAGAGGCATAATAGCCTTGAGCCAGCCCACAATCAGTAGCGAATTCATGTCCGTCAAGACGCAAGGGGCGGCCACCCAGGAGATATCATGAAAGAAGTTGTTATTGTTTCAGGATGCAGGACAGCGATCGGGGCATTTGGGGGAACCTTGAGGGACCTGAACGCCGCCGTGATCGGAAGCGTTGCCATGAAAGAGGCCATAAAGCGGGCCGGGGTTGAGCCTGGCCTGATCGGTGATGTTCGTTTCGGCTGTTGTATGGAACCTGTTGATGCCCTCAACGTGGCACGCGTTTCGGCCCTCATGGCAGGTATCCCCGAGCATGTCACCGCCGTCACCATCAATCGGGTCTGCATATCAGGGATGGAGGCGGTGATTTCCGGAATGGCCATGATCCAGGCTGGCATGGCCGATATCATCTTGGCCGGCGGGGTCGAACATATGTCTGGAGTCCCATACACGGTCCCTGGGGCTCGATGGGGATGCAGGCTCCAGGACGAGGTCTTTGTGGATGCCATGATCCACGCCCTCTACTGTGGCTCTCACCTTATCCCGCACCCCGAAGACGGACCCGTAAAGGAAGGAATGCCCCTCGATCTCTTTCGGGGAAAACCTTACATCATGGGACACACCGCTGAGTTCGTGGCCCAGCTCCACAACCTCAGCCGCGAAGAAATGGACGAGGTGGCCCTGAGGAGTCACAACAACGCCGAGAGGGCCACGGTGGAAGGTGACTTTAGGGAAGAAATCGTACCGATCGAGGTCCCGCAAAAGAAGAACAAACCTCCGGTTATCTTCGAAAGAGATGAACACTTCCGCCCCGGGCTCACCCTTGATCAGTTGACCAGGCTTGCCCCCAGCTTTGTACCCAAAACCGGCAAAGTGACGGCAGGGAATTCCTCGGGGATCAACGATGGTTCAAGCGCCATGATCATCATGTCCGCAGAAAAGGCCAAGGAACTGGGCATTCAGCCCATTGCGCGGATACGGGCGGTAGGACGCGGGGCCTGCCACCCCTCTGTCATGGGTCTCAGCCCTGTTCCGGCTGTCAGAAACCTGCTGGAGAAAAACGCGGATTTGAAGTTGGAAGACTTCGAACTCATCGAGGTCAACGAGGCATTTGCCGCCCAATACCTGGGGGTTGAAAAGGAATTGGGGCTCAACAGGGAGATAACCAATGTAAACGGCTCCGGCATCGGACTGGGTCATCCCGTAGGGTCAACCGGGTGCCGTATTATGGTCACCCTCCTCTATGCCATGAAAAAACGGGGGGCCGGTCTGGGCCTTGCAACCCTTTGCGGCGGCGGGGGTGTCTCCATGGCCTGCGCCCTGGAGATGCTATAGAAAAGGGTTCCGGGCTTAATCCGCATGGCCTAAGGTCCAAGGTCTAAATCTCCACCTTACGCCCCGGGCCTGTTCACAAATACCGGGCACTTTTCAATCTCTGGCCTATCCGATATTCGATATGGAGCCTGTTCACGGGCTTGATCTCTTCGATCATTTCGTCTGTCAGCCCCAGGGACTCGACCTCCCGCAGCCCGGATGACTGCATCACCCTCAAAGCCCTGACACTCCCGGGACTAAACCGTGGTGTGAGTTTGGACTCCTGTCTGCACCCCAGACAGGCAATTGCCCCTTTTCGCGGGTCAAAAACGGCATCTCCCCGGCCGGTGTAAGGCCTCCCACAGCCAAAACACCGTTCCAGATCAATCCGATATCCTCCAAGCGACATGGCCCTTGCCTCAAAAAAGATGCGGAGCATATCCCCTCTCTTGCCCTCGCTTATGGCAACAAAAGACTCCTTTAACAACTCAAACATCTTCTCGTCCACGACGGCCAGGGGGAACAGGATTTCAGTAAGCTCGGTCATATAGCTCGCCAGGGACAAAGAGGAAAAACCGGACCTGAGCCCCGGAAATGCATGGATCAGTTTGCCTGAATGGAGGAAGTGGAGTTCCCCTTTCCTTTTGACACCATATTCCAGATTTGTCAGGCAGAAGAGGTCCAGGCAATTGGAAAAGCGCCTCTTGCTTCTCCGTGCCCCCTTGGCCACACCCTTTAGCCGACCTTTGTCTGCGGTAAAAAACCCGATCAAGAGATCCGATTCGCCAAACTCCTTGACCCGCAGGATAATGGCCGGGGAAACATGGGTGTTCATTGCCAGTCTCTAAGGATCCTCTCTGCCCTGTCGTGGGCCTTGTGGAGGGCCTCTTCCACACTGAGCCGGTACTGTTCCATCTTATTGGTATCGGACGTCTTTGAAAAAAAAAGGGGGGGATCCACCAAGATCACCTGGCGGGCAAAGGGGAGAGGCAGATACACCTGGTTCCACGTTTTTCTAAACACAAATTTGCGCGAGACGGAGACGCCCACCGGAAAGAGCGGCACACCCGTTTTTTGTGCCAGCTGGACAATCCCCATCTTGCAGACCCCCCGAGGGCCACGGGGGCCATCCACCGCCAGGACAACGCTGTGGCCACTCCGTAGGGTCTTGATCAGGGCCAGCAACCCTCCCACAGCACCCCAGCTCGAAGAGCCACGGGTGACCCGATAGCCCAGGGTACGTGTCGCCTTGGCCATTATCTCGCCATCGCGCGACCGGCTCACCAACAGGGTGACCCCGGTAGGCCCAAAATGTGTGATAAGGGCCATCTCGTCACCGTGCCAGTGGGCAGCAGCGAATCTGGAAAAACGTGTTGTCTGCTCTAGTCCAACAACCCGGAGCCGAACCAGACGAGACCAAAAACGCAAGACCTTGGCCGCCCAAACGGGCCAACGATCTTCAAACCACCATTTATAAAAACCAGGTATCAATTTGGCTTTCCTGTAACATTTCAATAAGCAGGGCAAAAGGTGTGGCACCGAGGGAGTGTCTATAATACCTCGATAGCATCGCCGGGGCAGGAGACCCTCACATCATCCCCCACACAGAGATGCCGATCCACCACCTCCCTTCTTGACAAAAGGATGTTGAGCGGCACCCCGATATCGACTATTGCTCTCACCCCGTCGTGTTCGTAGGTCAACTGTATCAGTCTTCCATCAAACATATCTTCTTCAGGCCCCGGATCTTGATCAGTAGAAATCATGATCTTCATGGGATCGATTGAGAGTTTCACGGCTCCTGTCTTGTCTGTTATTACCGGGAGATTGATCTTGTCCTGGATCTGACAGGATCGATTCTTATCTCCATCAATGGATATTCTTCCGTTGAATATGTTTTGAAAGCTTTGAGGGGCTATTTTCCCTTCAAAAAGCGAAATCACCCTGTGAGAAAGCCTTGAGGCCTGGGCAAGATTATGGGTCGTGAATACGATTGAAATCCCTTTCTGGCTGTTTATTGTCCTGATTATGTTTTCTATGGCAATCTGGCTTTCTGCGTCAACACTTGAGGTAGGTTCATCAAAGAGCATCACCTTGGGAGAACAGACAAGGGCCTGGGCAATGG
>CAZXCQ010000207.1:0-11054 GCA_964639275.1 uncultured Desulfobacteraceae bacterium
TTAGGTATTTACAGGTCCCCTGGACCCCGTTTACCGGATCGAGTCCGGCACAAGCCTCAACGGCGTGACGACTTTTTACGAGTTCATCAAAATCGACACCGGGACAGGGCAATGGGGGTAACGGCTAAAAGGATAATTCGTATCTCTGAAAGGCATCGATAGCGGTGGCTCGAACAGCATTTACCAAGTTGGAGACCTGGCGTGTCGGGAAACAGATGCATTATCCGACGCGGTAACGCCCTATGGCATCCTCGTCAAGACCAATCCCAAGGCCTGGCTCTTCAGGTACCGAAATGTAACCATCTATTGCCTTGATTTCGGGTGTGGTCAGTTTCGTTCTGATGGCGGTTTCCTCGACACAATATTCAAAGATGAAGGCGCTTTTTCTCGAGACCAGCCAGTGGAGGCCCGCTACCATGTTTATGGGCGTCGAATAGAAGTGATTGACCACGCGCAAACCACGAAGTTCGGCGATATCAGCGATTCTTCTGGAGGCCGTAAAACCGTTTCTTGCCAGATCGATCTGCGCGATATCAATATGCCCGCGTTCGATCAGGTCGCGCCAGGCATAGACGCCGGCCTCACCCTCCCCCGCGGCAATCGGGATGTTTGATACAAGGCTGAGTTCTCTGTAGCCATCCAGGTTGTCCTGCTGCAAAGGTTCTTCCAGCCACACGATGTGGTACGGCTCGAACTGTCTGGCGCGGATCTTGGCCGTCTTGGTATCCCAGCAGCAACCCGCATCAATGAGGACATCGTTTTCCTCGCCAACACCCAACCGCGCACCCTCAACCAGTTCGAGGTCCATCCCTTCATTTTGCCCCATGGGGGCCCAGCCAAATTTAACGGCTGTAAATCCTTGATCGACCCATCTCTTGGCCTTCTCGCGGGTTTCTTTCCCATCACGCCCAAAGAGGTCACTCGCGTAGGCGCGAATCCGCTTGCAAAAGGCGCCTCCCAGCAACTGGTAGACAGGCTGCTGAAAGTACTTCCCGGCGATATCCCAGAGCGCGAGGTCAATACCACCGATGGTGTGGGCCACCACCGCCCGCCGTCCGTAGTAGAAGCTTGATTGATACAGCTTCTCATTGATGACCTCGATGTCGAGCGGATTCATCCCGATAAGGAGCCGGCCCAGCCCGGAAGCGACGCTGTGGCTCATGGGGGCCTCGATGACGGCCTTGGCGACGCGGGCCGATGAGTCCACTTCACCGATTCCCACGATTCCTGCGTCGGTATGTATCTTGAGGATCAACGCGTCCTGCGCAGCAGAGGCCTTCTCCTCTATCTCCGACTCGGGTAGCCGCACCTCGATTGCTTGCACTTGAGTGATCTCCATTTCGCACCTCCTTTCTTGGTCTCCCGGCGTATCCGTGATCTTTGGGGTGAGATCAGGGTCTCCACACCGCCCCTCTGTCGGCCTGACCCACTCGTTCAGCATAACGGCGCAAATAACCCGCCGGCAGGTCTCGCTCGATCGGGGTGACCGTCTCTAGCCTTTCCGCGATCTCGGACTCCTCAAGATGCAGGGTGAGTGTGCGTGATTCCAGATCCAGTTCGATGATATCGTCATCGCGGACTGCGGCTATCGGCCCCCTGACCGCTGCTTCGGGTGAAATGTGACCGACTGCCGCGCCCCGTGAAGCGCCCGAAAACCGGCCATCGGTTATCAGCATGACCTTCTCGCTCAGGCCCATGCCCGCCAGGGCCGAGGTCAAGACAAGCATCTCCCGCATGCCCGGTCCACCCTTTGGACCTTCGTTTCGAACAACGATGACCTGGCCTTCCACCACCTTGCCGGCAAAGACAAAATCCGCAGCGGCCTTCTCGGATTCAAAGACCCTGGCGGGCCCCTTGTGGCCCCTCCAACCGGGGGAGAGGGCCGAAGTCTTGATGACCGCCCCTCTGGGAGCCAGGTTGCCAAAGAGGATTCTCAGCCCCCCCTCGGGGGCATAGGGCCTCTCAAATGGGCGGATTACCCCGGGGTCGCGTACCCGGGCATCCCCAATGGCCTCCATGAGGGTGGTGCCGGTCACGCTGAGACAATCCAGATCCACAAGCCCGTTTTGTGCCAGGAGGGCCATAATGGCCGGAATGCCGCCGGCCTCCTGGAGATCGACAATATGGTGGTCTCCTGAGGGGCTTATGCGACAGAGGTTGGGAGTCGCACGACTGATCCGATCAAAGTCATCCAGATAGATCTCCACACGGGCCTCCTGGGCCACGGCCAGGAGATGGAGAAGCGTGTTGGTGGAACCACCAATGGCCATGTCAACAGTAATCGCATTCAAAAAGGCCTGTTGGGTCATGATTGCCGACGGCCGGATCTCCTGCGCCACCAGAGAAACGATCGCCCTCCCGGCCCGCCGGGCCAGGACCCTTCTCGCGGCAAAGGGGGCCGGGATAGTGCCGTTATACGGCAGACCCATACCCAGGGCCTCGATCATACAGTTCATGGAATTGGCCGTATATAGCCCCGCACACGCCCCGGCGGTCGGGCTGGCGGCCATCTCCACCTCCTCGGCCTCCTCTGCGGAGATCTCGCCTTTGGCAAGCCTGCCGGATGCCTCAAACGCGGTGACACCGTCAATACACTGCCCGCCCAATCGGCCCGGCAGCATGGCCCCACCGCTGACCACGACCGCGGGCAGGTCGAGCCTGGCTGCCGCCATAAGGGTGGCCGGGTCGATCTTGTCGCAGTTGGTGACCATGACCAGGCCGTCAAAACAGTGGGCCCGGGTCATGAGTTCTATGCTGTCGGCGATCAACTCGCGGCTGGGTAAGGAGTATCTCATCCCCTCGTGGCCCATGACCAGCCCATCGCAGACACCGATCATGGGGAATTCGATGGGTGTTGCGCCGGCCTGGTACACACCCGCCTTGACCTCCTGGGTCAGATCACGGAGGTGGATGTGACCGGGGATAATCTCGTTAAAGCCGTTGACGATCCCGATCAGCGGCCGCTCAAGGTCCTCTCCGTTTAGGCCCAGGCAGCGAAGCAAGGAACGATGCGCCACACGCTGGGGCCCCCTTTTGATCTCGTCACTTCTCATGTCTATCTCCCTTCTCTCTCAGCACCTTGAGCCAGGCGACCTACCAGGTATCCGTCCATGATGAGGTGGACAAGATGGTGAACCACACAGAACGCAAGGGCGAGACCGTACTGGGGAAACAGGGTAACCTGGAGCAAAACCGAGAGGGGGAGTGTTTTCTGCCCTCCCATAAAGATGATACTCTCGCGCCGTCCCCGTCCCCTGTTAAAGAGCCTGGATATGGCAAAGGCAGCAGCCAGGAGGATTCCGTGGAACACAAAGGCAATCGCAACAATGGTGAATATCCGAAGCCCGCCTTCCAGCACCGTCCCCCTGGCCCCCGAAAGTGCCATCCAGACGATCATCAAGATCATAAACTGGTTGATGATGGAAACGTGTTTCTGTTTCCCGGCCCATCTCCCCTTTTTGATCGATCCCAGCACCAGCCCCAGAAAAAGGGGAACCAGGACGAGTATGCCGATCTCTATCATCATTTTGAGGCTATCTAATGAGATAGCATTTCCATCCCCCCCCTCTTTAAGGAGCAGCGTGAGGGAAAAGGGGATGGTGAACATACTCAGGCCATTTGCAACTATTGTGATCAGGAGGGCATGGGCAATGTTGCCACCCGAGGCACCGGTCATTACCACACCGCTGCTGAGGGTGGTGGGCATGACGGCAACCAGAAAAAGCCCGATTTTGATCCCGGCCGACATGTCTATACGCCCGAGGCACCAGGCCGCAAGTGGCGCGATAATAAAGATGATAAAAAGGGCAAGCAGAACCCCCTGGATGTCTGACACCCCTGCCTTTATCTGTTCTTTTTTGAGCGCCAGGCCGGAGAGAAAGAAAATGAGCCAGACCGTGACCTTGGCCCCGTGATGGGTCTTAAGCCACATGCCCATGCCTGAAAGGGATCCTGTGACGTCACCCAGGGTCAAGAGAAAGATCCCCAACAGTCCCAGGGGGAACCACCTTGTTTTGAGAAACGCCACTGTTTGTTCAATTTGCATTTAGATATCCATTTCTATTTGTTCAGGTCCCCACTGCACTTGAGCCCAAGGAGCGGTTGGGCGAGCTTGACGGCCCTGACCACAGCTTGCTCCACTGCCCTGGCAGAGAGCATTCCAACTACACTGATGTCCGATTCCACTTTACCTGTAGCCAGTGCGAAAATGGTGTCCCCATCGACCATAGAGTGGGCCGGCCGGATGGTCCTTGCATATCCGTTGTGGGCCATGGAGGCAACTTTGGTGGCCTGCGATTTGGTCATCTTGGCGTTGGTTACCACGATACCGATGGTGGTGTTTGAAAAAAGGGAGATCTCCCTCCGGACATGCTCCTCGACCATTATCTTTTCGGTGTTCAAGATCTCATTTCGGTCTTCGGACAGGACCCCGGCCAGGACCTCGCCTGTCTCGGGATCGATCACATCCCCGAGACAGTTAACGGCGACCAGGGCACCGACCTTCAGGTCCCCCGTCTGAAGGCAATATGCCCCCAAACCGCCTTTCATGGCCCTTTCCATGCCAAGGATCTTTCCCACGGTGGCCCCGGCGCCAGCCCCCACATTTCCCTCCGGGCACCCGTTGTGATAGGCATTTAGACAGGCATGGTAGCCCATCTTTTTGTCAGGTCTCACCGATGGGTCCCCGGCTGCCAGGTCAAAGAGGACCGCGCCGCAGACAATGGGGATCTTTGCCACCCCCGTGTCAAATCCAACACCGCGCTCCTCAAGATACTGCATCACACCAGAACAGGACTCCAGCCCAAAGGAGCTCCCGCCCGTCAGCACCACCCCGTGAATCTTTTCTACCAGATTGATCGGGTTCAGGAGATCGGTTTCTCTGGTCCCGGGGGCCCCACCCCGCACATCAACACCGGCTGTTATCCCAGGTTCTGAAATCAGCACACTGCACCCTGTTCCCGCATTGAGATCTTGTGCGTGACCGATCTTGATCCCTTGAATATTCATTCCACCGCCCCTCTTGATTCTTCTTTTCTGGTGACATCTTAGCCCTTTGAAAGTCGGGCAATGGGGATTTCGCACCCCATTGCCCTTTCCAAGTGCCAATTTTGAAGAAAGCTAAATTGACACTCATATCCCTATACCAGAAGCTCTAATACTCCTTCTCCCAGACCTGCGTGACCTTTTTGAGGGGAGTCTGAAACAGGCCCTTTTCAACGATCCCCGGGGGGGAGACCACAACCAGGAGCATGAGCATTTCATCGCCGGTATTGACGATGTTGTGTTCGACCTCTGGCGGAATAAGAATCGCAGTGCCCGGTCCGACCTCCCTTTTCTCATCTCCCACTGTTTCAATGCCGGTGCCTCGCAAGACATAAAGCAACTCTTCGACAGGGTGAGGATGCTTGTGAAGCGGTATCCCCGTCCCAGGGGGAAAGGTTGTCTCCCACACACTCATTTGCTTGACATCATTTGTACTTTGATCAAACAGGACTCTCAGGACCTCATTGAGCCCTTTGTGTTCATACAGGGGGCCTTCATCTCCGAACCACGAAGGTCTCTTAATGTATTTGAACGGCTGCTTTTCCATGATTCTCCTTCCTTTTTCCATCTCTATTCTTTCTCAACACGACAGAGGAGGGCGGTATGGGGCCAGCCCCCGATCTCCGGGTTGCAAAACTCCGGTCCGTCCGGGCAGAGGATGTTTGCATTGGATTCGAACACGCCAAAAAGCTCGGGTACGGCCGCGTTACGTTCTGGAAACCACCACCCGTGATCCGCATCGGCCATGCGCTGGTCAACGGCATCGGACAGATGCAATCGCATCCGGATGCTCCCCTGGGGTGTCTTGAGCCGCACCCAGTCTCCCTCTTTCAGCCCAAGTTCCGCTGCCGTTTGCGGGTTGAGGGTGACCAGGGGATCGGGTCTTTTTTTTCGTGCCGCCTCGATCTGACGATGCTCGGAGTGGTACATGGGCATAAACCGGCTCCCCGAGATCAGAACCAGGGGGTATTGTTTTACCAGATCAGGGTCGCCCATGGGGCTGTGGAGTGGCTCACGATAGACCGGCAGGGGCTCGCATCCCAGTGCCTCGAATATGCTCGATCGCAGTTCTACTTTTCCCGATGGGGTGCCAAAACCGAATTTCTCGTAGCGCCTGTAATCAGGCCTGCCAAAGAGCCCGTTCTGTTCCAGGAGTTGATCAAAGGTGAGCCCCACAGGAGCGAGACGGTAGTCCCACACCTCTTCCACGGTCTTCCAGGGCCAGTGATCTTCCTGCCCCAGTCTGACGGCCAGCCCTCTCCAGAACTCGTAGGTGTTGCGTCGCTCGTACAGCGGATCGATGCCTCTGGGACATGCCACACAAAAGCCGGGGGTCGTCCAGAGTTCCGTCGTTTCAATGGTCGAGCAGATGGGAAAGACATAATCTGCCAGGGCGGCCGAAGGCGTAAGATAAAACTCCCCGACAACATAGAGCTCCAGGGATTTGAGGGCCTCGCAGGTCCTCCTGACATCCGCAAGGGAGAGAAGCGGGTTGCTGGCCACAGAGATTGCCGCCTTGACCGGATAGGGGTTCTGGGTGAGGATTGCCTCAAAGACCGCTCGTGCATGGGCCACACAGGTCATGCCGGCATGCGGGGGGTGCATATAGTCGTGGGGGAGGCGGCTGTTGGCCTCCGCGTTTTTCTCCCAGCCGGGGAAACCAAAGAAGGGGTATAGATCCGCGCCCAATTGTTTGGCCCGCTGGGATGCAGGCAATGCCTGGTTAGATTCCATTTCATCATCACCGATGATCTTGCCGACGGGGTCTGCCCACCCGAGCAGTTCCCCCCCCGGGACATCCAGATTCCCGGTGATGGCCCGGAGGAGACACCTGGCCCGTGCGGACTGGGTCGCGTTTGTGCCCTGTTTGTCCACACCAAAGCCCCAGGTAATCACTGCAGGCCTGCTCATGGCGTACATCCGGGCCGATTTTACCACCTGCTCCGGGCTGAGCCAGGTCAGTTCCGACACCCTGTTAGGGGTGTAGTCGGCAACGGCTGTCCTGAGTTCGTCAAATCCGACCGTCCATGTGGCGACAAAATCGCGGTCGTAGAGATCCTCTTCAATAATGATCCGCAGCCAGCCCAGCATCAGCGCGACATCGGACCCCGGCCGGATGGGCAGCCAGATATCCGCCATCTCCGCCTCACGAATGCGCCGCGGATCCACAACGATCAGCTTGACACCATCCTTTTTTGCCTTGACGATCTGGGGAAAAAGCAGGTTGGGGTTTGACTGCGAGGGCGCGTGCCCCCATACGACCATACATCGGGTCTGCCGCAGGTCACCACCCACAAAACCACCATAGGTGGCATATTCAACGGCATGGGTGGGGCACATACACACATTGTTTGCCCCGCAGATGTTGGGCGATCCAAAGAGGTTGTGGAATCTGCGTTCATCCCAGTGATAGGTCCTCTTGGTGCCGTGTGTAAATGCCAGTGTCTCGGCACCGTATTCTTCACGCAGCCGGGCCAGCTTGGCAGACACCTCATCCAGGGCCTGATCCCAACCGATCCGCTCCCACTGACCGGAACCCCGCGCGCCCCTGCGCTTGAGGGGGTAATTGAGACGGTCCGTGTGATACACATGTTCGGGCATTAGTCTACCCCGCTCGCAGATCCGACCTCGCGAGATGGGGTGATCTGGATCGCCTTTCACCCTGACGGCCTTGCCATTTTCCATCTCCAGCACCAGGCCGCACCGCGGGTGACACAGGCCACAATAACTTCTCCTGGTTTCAATCACGGGTCACACCTCCTTTCAGTCTGCGGTTCTTACTCCGCCTAACCCCCAACCATAAAGAGCAGGAAGGAGACTTCATCCCCTTCGCAAAGGGCCGCCTGCCACCCGGGAAACTCCTCCCCGTTTACCAGGATCGTGATGCCGGGGTTGAGCTGTTTCTGAGAGTCTCGCAGCAGCCGGGTAAAACGCCTTCCGTATGATCTTTCGAGGGCCTGGACCAACCCCTCCAGGGTGGTTTCGGCAAGGTCTATCTCCTCCCCATCCTTCCTGGCCATATGTCGAAATGAATGGCTGAAGTGAATCTTGATCTTGGCCATAACCTTATCTCAGTCCGCCAGGAGACCTTCCCCTGAAAGGACCTCTGCCACAACGTCCAGATCTAGCATCTCCAGGGTCTCGTGCCTCTGAAGACCTGTTCTGGGGTCCCATCCTTGCCACATATAATATTCGGTAAGGGTGTGGTCCAGATAATCGCTGGCCTTGATTCCGGCCGGTGTGGGGCCGGGATCTGAAAGCGGCTCCTTTAGCCAGCGTTCACATACGGTATCGTCTTTGCGCGTATAGCCGAGACGACTGTTAAATGCCTTTTCAAGGTTGGCGGTGCGTCTGCCTGCAAGGTATATCTCTTCAGGGGTAATCGGAAGGCCGGTGATGGCACTGTAGGCGGCGGCATGGCTGCCCGGTGGCAGGTTTATGGGGTCAAAACAGGCCACCAGGATGCATACCCCCAGGCAGTTATAGGCAGCACCCAGGTGCTCGCTCACGGCGGAGAGGGCCCCTTTGAGATCGGGCACAAACCGATTCCCTGCATCGGGGCTTCCAAGCAGTGCCCTTGAGACATCAGTGAGCCCCATCTTGTCGACCATGGTAACCGCCCTCATGTGGCAACAGCCCCGGGAGGACACCGCATGGTTGGTCATCCAGGTGCAGAAGGGGCGGGATTCCTCGTTAAGAACCGCCCCCCCTTTGCCATAGGCACAGTACTTGAGCACCGGAATCCCTTTGATCTCTTCAAGGCGCAGTGCCCCCTGATATACACCCCGCCGGAAGATCTTTCCCAGCTGGTTGCGCTGAAAGACGATGGAATCCATTGTCTTTTCAAGGGCCTCCACATTTCCCCACTCAAAGCTCACCGGTTCTCCCATCCATTCCAGCATATCCCGATCGGTTATGATGCCCCTGTCCCACAGCTCCATAAGAAAGGCGCAGATATTGCCGACTTCCAAAAAATCCAGGGCGTAGTCGTTTGAGGTGAGATAAAAGTGATTGATCGCCGCGTAATCCGGAATGGTGCACAAAGAACCAACGGTCGCCACCGCCAGGTACTCCGGTTTATCACCGGTTCCCCGGTACCGGGAAGCCAGGGGCGTTTCGTCGCCTTTGATCCGATGAAAGGCAGAGCAGGCCGTGGCACACCCAGGGGAGCATGACAAGGGCCTTGCCTTAAAAAGGGAGTTGTAGGTCTTGGCAGTGAGTTTGTCGCGAATCTGAGGGGGGTTGACGATGCCACTAAAATACTTCCATGGATTGCTGCCGATCTTATCGTAGAGTTCCACCGCCATGAGTGAGCCGCCTTCTGCCTTAAAGCTCTCGGAGACTGGAAGCGCCTGAATGTGCTCAATCATCTCCTGTGAGAGATGAAAAAAGACCTGTGGATCAGACACGCCAATCCCTCTGGTGCCCTTGACGGCTATGGCCTTTAGGTTCTTGGACCCCATCACCGCACCACCCCCGCAGCGTCCTGCGGCCCGCCACCCGCTGGTGGTAATGCTGGCAAAGGTTACCCCATTTTCCCCTGACGGGCCAATACAGGCCGTCTCCGCCTCTTCATCCCCTAGATCATTCTTTATGGACCGATGGGTCTCCCGGGCCCCCATACCGGTCATCCGGCTGGCATCGTGGAGTTCGACGCGATCATTGTGTATTGAAAGATACACGGGTCGTTTAGCCCTGCCGGTGATCACCAGGTGGTCATGGCCTGCCCAGCGGAGCATGGGACCAAAGGCACCGCCAGCCACCGAATCTGCGAACATATTATAGGCCGGGCCCTTGAAAGTGAACTTGGTTTTACTCCCCATACCGAAAGTCGTTCCGGCCAGGGGGCCAAGACCCACGATGAGCACATTGTCAGGGCCCATGGGGTCAATTTTGGGGTCCACCGTAAGAAAGTGCTCCCAGAGGAGCCAGTCGTTTACCCCCTGGCCACCCAGAAATTTTTTTGTGACCTCTCGTGGGATCGGCTCACGGGTGACCTTTTCGTTGGTCAAATCGACTCGAAGTATATCGCCGTACATGTAAATATCCCTATTTATTTTTGACGTTTCCTCAGGCGGAGCATTCTCTTCACACGATTGGAATCTTGAGGTTCCAGGTAAGCAAGGGCGGAAACCTTGTTCCCCTCCCAGTGGGGGGGGTGGAATTCTGGGCGGTCTTGACACACCGAGACACAGGCCGGGTTACCGCCACACAGGTCACACTTGAGCACCTCTCCCCGAGGCGATATCTGAATGGCGCCAAAAGGACACGCATCCACGCAGCAGTGACACTGGTTGCATTTCCCTTGATCCAGAATTATCACGCCGGGCATAGAGGGGGACGGCAACAATGCCCTGGGGGTACAGGCCTGTTCGCACGGAGCCGGGTTGCAATGACGACAGATGGAGGGTTCAACCACCCCCTCTTCCCTGATCTGGGTCACCTTTATACGGGCCAGGTATGGATTCATCACCCCTTCATGGGTCAGGGAGCAGGCCAGCTCGCATAACTGGCACCCGACGCATACCCCTTGGAGGACAAACATCCTTTTGCGCACCGGATCCCCCGCCAGCGTTACCGGGGCCTTAAAAACGCCCTTATCCCGAGAAGGTGGGACTACATGGGGTATCCAGTCAACCCGCGGGGGTGGGACAGGGGATTTACGGGGAATTGTGATACCCGGTTCTTCCGATTGTGCCTTAATCGTCTTCAGTTCAGTCATTCTATCATTATTCTCGTCCCGGGTCCGGAAAAGAGGCTTGCAGCTCCCCAGGAGCTTACATCATCAGGGCATATTAGACAACACACAATTCAGGCCAAAGACCGGATCAGGTCTTCAATAGACCCTGAAAAGACCAATCCTCATCGTCTTGAGGTGGGACATGGCGAGGCCATTGAGACTTGGTCTCGATTGGTGTACACTTCTGTCCATTTCCCTGGCAGATGGTTCAAAAAAAGGTAAGCGTTCACAGGTTCCGGGTTCAGCGTTCAGGGTTAGGGAAAAGGACAAG
>CAZXCQ010000208.1:0-1997 GCA_964639275.1 uncultured Desulfobacteraceae bacterium
AAGACCCCCATGCCACACCACAATCGATTTATCCCCGGGTTTTTGAGAAGTTACCCAGCGTTTTTAGAAGATCGGCAGAGTGTCACAAGTTAGGAGGAAGGTAATGAGTTACGAGACAATCATTTTTGAGAAAAAAGAGGGTGTAGCCCGGATTACGCTTAACCGACCTGAGGCATTAAACGCCATGAATGATGTGATGTTTCGTGAAATAGGAGAGGCGCTTGAGGACTCTGAAAACGACGACAGCATCAGGGTCGTGGTTATTACCGGGAAGGGAAGGGCCTTTTGCTCAGGGGTAGACCTGAAGTTTGCGAGCAAAAAACTGGAAAGCCAGAAGGCAAAGGAAGACTTCTATCGCTATGGCAATCGGGTAAAGATGCGGAGAATGGAGACCATGAGCAAGCCGGTGATCGCCGCAGTAAACGGTTTTGCCCTGGCCGGGGGTTTTGAGTTGATGCTGGCTGCCGACCTGGCGATTGCAGCCGAAGACGCCCAGATAGGTGATCAGCACATGAACTATGGTCTCTTTGGTGCCGGAGGCAGCCCTTACAGGCTTCCCTTGCTGGTCGGTATCAGGAAGGCGAAAGAGCTTATTTTTACCGGCAAATGGATTTCCGGAAAGGAGGCAGAAAGAATAGGGCTGGTGAATCGGGCTGTCCCCGCGGACCAGTTAGAAAGTGCTGTTGACGAGATGGTGGGTCAGCTGGTTGACAAGAGTCCTGTTGCGATGAAGATCTCAAAGGCCTATATCAATCAAACGGCATTTGTCGATGCTGACCCCAGACACGAACTCCTCATTATGTCTGCGCTCGTTCTCGGTGCCTCAGAGGATTCTCAGGAGGGGATGAGGGCCTTTGCCGAGAAGAGAAAACCCGTGTACAAAGGAAGATAAGCGGAAGGGAGACTGAAGTGGTGCATGCCCTGGACGGTGTGACAATCCTGGACCTGAGCAAATATGCCCCGGGACCTTACTGTACGATGATCCTGGGAGACATGGGGGCTGATGTTATCCTGGTTGAAGAGACGGGTCCACCGACCGGGCGTCGTGCTGCGCAGATGAAAGGCGCTGAGAGTGCACCGCCGATTGAAGAGTTTGCCTCCCCCCACTCACCTTATAATCCATTAAATCGAAACAAGAGAAGTATGGGTTTGAATCTCAAGACGGATACAGGAAGGCGTGTCTTTTATCAATTGGCTGAGAAAGCGGATGTTGTTGTCGAGGGGTTTAGACCCGGGGTCGCAAAGCGGTTAGGCGTAGATTATCCAACACTGAGGGAGATAAACAAAAGGATCATATACTGTGCGATAACCGGATACGGGCAAAGCGGGCCCTATCGTAATCTCGTCGGACATGACATTAATTACCTATCACTGGGGGGGGCTGCGGGAATGATGTCTCAAACAGGGATTCGCCCCCCCATCCCTGGGAATCTCATCGGTGACATGGCTGCCGGAGGGATGCAGGCCGCCATCGGGATACTGGCCGCTCTTGTGGCGCGGGAGAGGACGGGGACCGGGCAATTCGTTGACATCTCCATGACAGATGGGGTGGTATCCCTGCTATCTCTGTATCTCGGAGGATATTACGAACATGGTAAACTGCCCGGACAGGAGGCCCGGACCAGTACCGGCGCGACACCCTTGTATGGTTATTATCAGACAAAGGACGGCAAGTTTGTCAGTATCGCCTGTGCAGCAGAGCCCTGGTTTTATGCAAACCTCTGTAAGGCACTGGATTGTGAGCAATTCCTCTCCTATCAGATGGACGCGGAGAAGATGGATGAGCTGAGGCATTACCTTGAAGAGAAATTCCTTGCCAAGACAAGGGATGAGTGGTTTGAGATCTTATATCAAAAGGACATCCCCGTGGGAAAAGTTTACACCCTTGATGAGCTTGCCTCTGATCCCCAACTGTTGCATCGGAAGATGTTTGTTGAGATTGAACATCCTGTGGAAGGCAGGGTCAGGCAGCCCGGTATTTCAATAAAGCTCTCAGA
>CAZXCQ010000208.1:2097-10989 GCA_964639275.1 uncultured Desulfobacteraceae bacterium
TCAACCAATGATTCCGAATCGGTAAAGAAGCAAATTCCTGTAGAAGAAGGGCTTTTTTTTCAGCCAGGTTCTCCGGAAGAAAAACCCTATTTGATAGGGTCCAAGTGCTCCCGGTGTGGCAACACTGTCTTTCCCAAGATTCCAATCTGCCCTCGATGTGGCGTCAAAGATACCATGAAGGAGTATCATCTTGGTGAAAAGGGTAAATTAGAATCGTTTACGGTCGTGTGGTCGCCCTTACCGGGATTTAAGGCGCCATCGGTCCATTCACTCATCAGGCTGGATGAGGGGCTTACCATCTGGTCTCTTATGACCGGGTGCGATCTATCCGGGGATGCCCTGGAGATTGGGATGGATGTGGAGCTGGTAATAGAGAAGGTAAGAGAAGATCAAGAAGGCAATGAAATAGTCAGTTTTCAGTACAGACCGGTCAAAACCGGTTGATAGGGAGGATGGATATGAGAGATGTAGTCATTATTGGCGTCGGCATGACACGCTTTGGGAGGTTTTTGGAGAGAAGTCCGAAAGACCTCGGGCTGGAGGCAGTCTGGAATGCCGTCGAAGATGCAAATGTTTCCATCAAGCAGATCCAGGTGGCCTATGTCGGCAATGCATTGGGCGCGCAATTGAACGAATTAAAGGGGACAATCGGCCAACACATACTGACCCATGCGGGTATTGAAAAAATTCCCGTTACCAACGTGGAGAATGCATGCAGCAGTGGTTCGACCGCCCTGAGGCTGGCCTGTCTGGAGGTGGCATCGGGTAACCACGATATGGCCTTGGCCCTGGGCGTTGAGAAAATGTACAGTGGTGATAGCGCAAAGGCTGCCGCAGCCATGGCCTCGGGGACACCGTACGCAAAGCTCGGATTTACCTTTGTTGCCCAGTATGCCTTGAATTTAAAAAAGTGGATGGAGAAATACTCGGTGACACGGGAACATTTTGCCAAGGTGGTGGTAAAGAACACGTCCAACGGTTCTTTGAACCCTTATGCCCAGTTTCGGAAGGTCTTGACCATTGAAGAAGTCCTCAATTCGCGACCGATTGCTGACCCGCTGACCCTGTATATGTGTTCTGCAATGGGTGACGGCGCCGCTGCGGCGATTGTCTGTTCCAGGGACATCGCCACCAAATATACCTCAAAGCCCCTGGTCGAAGTGGCAGCGTGCGAACTGATATCAGGTTCATTTCCCTATCCAGACGAGCCCCACGAGCCTTCTTCGACCCGGGCGGCCAAGCTGGCATACGAAAGGGCGGGAATCGGACCCGAGGATGTGGATGTCGCAGAGGTTCACGATGCCATGGCGCCAGCCGAGCTCAAGCTGTATGAAGAGCTTGGTTTTTGTAAAGAGGGTGAAGCGGGTCGCATGATTGATGAGGGAAGAACAAGAATAAACGGCGACGTCTCGGTAAACACCAGTGGCGGGTTGGCCTCAAAGGGGCATCCGGTTGGTGCCACCGGGTTGGCGCAGATTGCGGAGATCGTCTGGCAGCTCAGGGGTGAGGCCGGCGAAAGACAGGTCTCCAATGCAAAGGTTGGCATGACCCAAAACCAGGGTGGACAGGTCTTGGGAGATAATGGTGCCAGTGCCGTCACGATTCTAAAGCGATAAGCCAGGATTATCGATTGGCAATATAACCGAACCCTGAGAAGGGACCATTTCTCTGAGAGGGCAACGATGGGGACCGATGAGACTCTGCCAAAGGTGTTCCTCGATCAGGTCAGGAAGAGGAAAAACAAGACGTTTCTGATATGCAAGAGGGACGGGAGATGGCAGGATGTCACATGGCAGGAGGCGGGTGAGAAGGTCAAGCAGATCAGCCTTGGTCTTATGGCCCTGGGCGTAAAAAAAGGTGACAGGGTCTGTGCCATCTCCGAGACAATTCCGGACCTGGCGTATTCCTATTTGGGGATCGTGAATGCGGGGGCTGTCTTTGCACCCATTTACCATACCAACAGTCCAAAAGAGTGCGCCCACGTCATAAACGACTCGGGCGCCCGGATTGCCTTTGCACAGGACCGGGGGCAGCTGGATAAACTCAAAGAGGCTGTCAAATGGTCAGATGACGGGGCCCTTGAATTCATCATTATTCTTGAAAGATTTGAAGACGAAACCGATCCCCGGATAATGAGTCTTGATCGCCTGTGTGACCTGGGCAAAGAGGCACTCCTGAAGGGTGGTGATCAGGCCTATCTGGAAAGAGTGCTTTCTGTAATGCCCGATGATCTCATCCAAATCATTTATACCTCCGGGACCACGGGGCCGCCAAAGGGCGTCATGGATACAAGCGCCGGCATGATCAAGGGCCTAAAGGAGTTTGCAAGGTTCCATCCCTTCTTTGAAAACGACAGGGGGGTTAGTCACCTCCCGATGGCGCATGCCATAGAACTCAAGCTGTCGCACTTGCCTCACATCTATTTTGGCTTCTCCCAGGTTTATGCCGAATCAATGGCAGCCCTCTATGACAATGTCCGTGAAACTGATCCGACCTTTTTGATTACAACGCCCCGCTTTCTGGAAAAACACTACAACAGTATCTGGGGAAACATTCAAAACCTGCCCTCGTGGAGAAAGAGTCTTATTAGATGGTGTTTGAAATGCGGGCTCCGCTATCACGATAGGAAAGAGAGTTCCGTAAAGGGTCTTCTATACCCAATCCATTATATTCTTTACCTGCTGGGCTACATCCTTTTCCTCAGGGGCGTCCGTCGTATCGTAGGGAGAAAAATCAGGGCATTTCATACCGGAGGCGCACCAAGCTCTCCGGAAATCCTCGATTTTTTTAGGGCGTGCGGCCTTCCTGTGTATGAAGGATATGGATTGACCGAAACGCGGGGGCTAATCAGCCTTAACCGTCCCCGGGCAAACAAGATCGGAACGGTTGGCAAACCGCTTCAAGGGGTCGCCCTCAGATTTGCGGAAGAAAACGAGATTCTGGCTGGCGGTTGGGCCCCTGGCAAAGGATACTGGAACAATCCCAAGGCAACGGCCGAGCTCCTGCGTGACGGCTGGCTCCATACAGGGGACGTGGGCTACCTGGATGAAGAGGGATACTTGCACCTCACAGGGCGTAAGAAGGATATCTTGATCACATCAAGCGGAAAAAATATCTCCCCTATGAATATTGAGAACTTGTTGAGGACCAGCAGTTACATCAGTCAAGCAGTGGTGTTTGGCGAAGGGAAAACGTACCTCACAGCCCTGATCACGCTAAACCCGGAAGAAATCATTCGTTATGCCAGGAATAACAATATCGCCTTTGCCGATTTTGCAGATCTGACCCGGAATAAGAAGATCGTGGATCTGATACAGAAAGAGGTGACGGTGCGAAATCAGGACCTTGCACGCATAGAGCAGGTCAAGAAGCTTACAATTCTGGAAGAAGATTTTCAACAAGCGGCCGGTGAGGTGACCCCGACGCAAAAAGTCAAGAGGGCCGTTATTGGAGAGAAATATCGGGACAAAGTCGAGGCGATGTACGAGGACCGGGTTTGAGCGAGGCGCTTGGAATATGGAAGAGAGAATCAAAACGACTTTGAAGGCCCTCAAGGCCAGAAATATGAGGGCATGGTGTGTGGGTGATCGCGAGGAAGCGCGAGATCATATCCTGAATCTGATTCCAGATGATGCGGTCGTTTGCGTTGGGGATTCTTCCACCGTCAGACAGACCGGCGTTATCAAAGAGCTGGAGAGGCGGGGGACAAAGGTTATTAACGGGTTTGACCCTGATATGCCCGCTCGCGACAGCGAAAGGCATGTGGAAGTGATATTTCGGCTGACGATTGAGGCCGCCCTGGGTGATGTCTTTTTGACGGGTACCAACGCCGTCACTGAGGATGGCAGGCTCTTAAATGTTGATGCTGCGGGGAACCGGGTTGCGGGCATGGTGTGGGGGCATCCCCGCGCGATACTGGTCTTGGGCAAGAACAAGATAGTCAGAGACCTTGACGAGGCATTCCACCGGGTCAAGAATGTCATAGCCCCCGAACATATAAGAAGAAGAGGCTCTTTAAGACCACCGTGCCGGGTGACGGGAAAATGTGAAGATTGCACGGGTAGATCCAGGGTATGCAATGTTACCACCATCATTGAGGGATCGCCGTTATTCACCGAAATCAACGTGGTGATCGTCGATGAGGACCTTGGACTGGGGTGGGATCCGTCCTGGCCAAAAGAGAAGATCGCCAGGATCGGCGAAGACCACGAACGGTTTATGTGCACGATACCCGAAAAGGCCTTTGCGGGGATGAACAAAGAGATGCTATGGGAATCGGTGAAGCCCTACATTCGATCAAAGCCCTCGCTGGAGTGACGGCTGAGACCATCAAGATTAACAAAAGAAGTAATACTTTAACCTTTTGAAACCCGGGCAATGGGGATTCCGTTTTTCGGATGTATAACTCGCCCGTAAGAGAGCGTAAAGAAATCACGTGCCATAGGAAGAAATAGAGGGCAGTACTTCAGTGCCAATTTTGATCCTTTCGTAAGAAGTCGTCACCCCGTTGAAGC
The DNA here is from genome assembly GCA_964639275.1 of uncultured Desulfobacteraceae bacterium. Taxonomy (GTDB): domain Bacteria; phylum Desulfobacterota; class DSM-4660; order Desulfatiglandales; family Desulfatiglandaceae; genus CAZXCQ01. The sequence continues at coordinate 6,612 of CAZXCQ010000208.1, forward strand.
TTGTTTGAAAAAAGCTAAATTGATACCAAAAGAAAAATAGGTCAAAGGGAGGGAGAGTGGATTTTCGTCTGAGCGAGAAACAGGAAGCGATCAAAGACATGGCCCGTCAGTTCGCCAGGGAGGTGGTTGCCCCGAGGGCGCAGGAATATGATCTCACGGGAGAGCACCCTTATGACATTGTGGAACAGATGGGGGATCGGGGTATGATGGGGATTCCCTATCCCAAAAGGTACGGTGGAGGCGATGGGGATTGGGTAAGCATGTATCTCTGCCTCGAAGAACTTTCACGGGCTGATGTGTTGCCGGCGGTCATATTGAATGTAAGCGCGATCGGGGTGGGACAGGAACTCTTTCTCTTTGGTACTGAGTCGCAGAAGCAAAGGTGGCTTGTCCCCATTGTTCAAGGAAAGGAACTGGGGGCATCTGCTTTGACCGAACCCAACGCCGGATCAGATGCAGGGAGCATAAGAACGACCGCTGTTCTGACGGGCAATGAATGGGTTATCAATGGGACAAAGCAATTTATCACCAATACGGGCCTGGAAAATAACTCCATAGTCATCGTCGCGGCCAAGACACAAATACCCACCAGTGGAAAAACGACCATCTCTACGATTGTTGTTCCCACAGATACCCTGGGGTTTGAGGTGGGTCAGAAATACGAAAAGATGGGTGAGCGGGCTATTGCCACGCGTGAACTTGTCTTTGATGACTGCCGTGTTCCAAAGGATTTCCTGCTGGGAGATATAGACAAGGGGTTCTCCCAGCGTCTTTCCGGGTTGCAGACCGGCCGTGTTGCCATCGGTGCCATCGCAACAGGATTTGCTCAGGCCTGTTTTGATGAGGCCCTGGCCTTTTACCGGGAGAAATACAGTGGTCATCAGTCCCTGTTCAGATCGCAACGAGACCCCTTCAGGCTGGCCGATATTGCGATGAGGATCGAGTTGTGCCGTATCATGTATCTCAAGGCAGGGTGGCTCAAAGATCAAGGAGGGGCGCACATATTGGAGGCCTCCTATGCAAAGCTGTATTGCGCTGAAACGGCGACAGACATAGCCACCGAGGTTCTGAGGATGTGTAACCCGCATGGGTATCTGGATGGGTCCCCTATCTCCAGGTATTTCAGGGTAGCGAAACTGCATGAGATTGTCGAGGGAACCACTGAGATGCAGAAGTTGATTATTGCAAGGGAATTGCTGGGCCTCAGAAAAGGTGGCCGCCAGGCAGGTTGATATAAAATGGGAATTTTGGAGAAGGGGATTTTACATGGATTTTGGTTTGACTGAGGTGCAGAGAGACATCCAGAGGGTTGCCCGTAGATTTGCCCAGGGTGAATTTGATCGGGATGTCGCCTTGGAACTGGAACGAAATGGCCAGTATCCTTTTGAAATCTGGAGAAGGGCCTGCGATCTCGGATTTGTTGGTCTCCATTTTCCTCTGGAATATGGCGGCCAAGGGCTCGGGTTGATGGAGAACTTGCTGGTCGTGGAGGAGTTTTGCTCTCATCATTCCGGGATAGGGATCGCATTGGGGCTTTCCACATACGGTTCTGAGATGATCCTGAGATTTGGTAGCGATGATCAGAAAAAAAGATATCTTCCTCCCATTGCCAAAGGAGAATGTGCCTCCTCTCTCGCCTTTTTGGAAGGGGACCCAGGTAACGACGTGACCACGTTTGAGACCAAAGCTACCGGTGGTTCCCATGGGTATCTCATCAATGGAAACAAATCATTTGTGGTCAATGGCGGCCTGCCCGGGCCCATGATTGTTTTGTGTCAGCGCAAAAACGGTTCAGAAGACGGAGAACAGGTAGCACTGGTTGTAGAAAAAGACAGCAGTCAGATTTCTTTCTCCGAAATGGGTGGCCGGGTTGGGATGAGGATGGTTCCCCTCTCTGATGTCACCTTTGTCAACTGCAGGGTTTCGCCTGAAAGTATTATAGGGGGCTTGGGCCAGGGACAATTCCAGTTGTTGACCACCTTGAACGAGATAAACCTGTTGGCTGCGGCGGTGGGGACGGGTATTGCCCAGGGGGCCTTTAACCTGGCTCTGGCATATGCCAAGAACAGGGAGCAGTTTGGGCAAAAGATAGGCTCTTTTGAGGCCATAAGGGATAGAATAGCGGATATGGCGACGCGGATAGAGGTCTCACGAACCCTTACCTATAGAGCGGCCTGGGATTTTGCCAGAAATCGTGGTAATCATAAGCTTGGTTTTATGGCGAAGATGGTCTCGGCCGAGAATGCGCTGGAGGTTTCAAAAGAATCCGTTCATATTTTTGGCGGTTACGGGTATATGGTAGAGTACAGGGTGGAGCAATTCTACCGGGATGCAAGCATGGTGGATATGATAGGGTCGGTGGGGGGCGTGGAGAAAGGATTCATAGCCGATCATGTCATAGGGGAACTGTGAGATTGGAATCCCCATTCCCCGGGTTTCAAAAGACTAAAGGATTACCTCTGAGGTAATATCATGGATATGGGTTTACATCTAAGGCGGTCTGCCATCTGGTATGCGGGGAGAACCGCGGTGGTCTATGAAGACAACCGATTTACATACAGAGAACTCAACGAGCGTGTAAACAGGCTGGCCAATAGCCTTGGATCCCTGGGGGTGAAAAAGGGTGATCGGGTGGCTTTACTCTCCCCCAATCGACACCAGATGATAGAGGCCTCCTATGCGTGCTTTAAACAGGGGTTTATAAAGGTTCCCCTTAACGCCAGGCTCTCGACCGGCGAACTGGTCCATATGCTCAACAATTCGGAGACGAGTGTGCTCATTCTGGGTGAGGAATTTGTAGAGGATATTGAAGCCGCGCGGCCGGAGATCCAGACGGTAAAACACTATATCAGCATGTCAAAAACCCCTCAATCCATGCTCGATTATGAGTCTCTGGTGAGTGAGGGGGCCCCGTCAGAGCCGGATGCAGAGATCGAACCCAATGACATAGCGTCACTCAATTACACATCGGGTACTTCCGGGATGCTCAAGGCCGCGATGTTGTCCCACCGAAACCGCATCTGTCAGGCAAAGAAACTGATGCTGGTTCCCCGCAATGATGTCGACAGGGACAGCGTTATGTGCCATGTGGGTCCGGTGACTCACGCCAGCTCAACCATGATTCTCCCAATCATCTGGCGCGGGGGATGCAATATCCTTCTCAAAGGGTTTGATGTGGAAGTACTTTTGGAGACGATTGAAAAAGAAAAGGTAACGCATCTGTTGCTGGTGCCCACCATGATAAATTTGATGTTAGCCCACAAACGTCTGAAGGAGTATGATCTCGGCAGCATCCGGACAATCATCTATACCGCTTCTCCTATGCCGGTCGAACGGATCAAAGAGGCGGTGGATGTCTTCGGACCCGTGCTTATCCAGCTATATGGTCTGACCGAGACGGCCGCCACGATTTCCTACCTGTCAAAGGACGACCATCTCCTGGATGGGGACCCAAAGAAGCTGAAACGTCTTGCCTCGGCCGGCATCGCCCACATCGAGAGCGAGGTGCGCATTGTTAATGAGGCCGGGGAGGATGAGGGCCCAGGGGAGGTGGGAGAGATCATCGAGCGGGGTGATGACACCATGCTCGGATACTGGAAAGACCCCGAGCTGACGGCCAGGACGCTTCGCAATGGCTGGGTCCACACAAAGGATATGGGAAAGATGGACGAGGATGGATATATCTACATCGTTGACCGAAAGTTCGATATGATCATAAGCGGTGGATTCAATATCTATCCGGCTGAAGTGGAAAACACGCTCTATGAGCATCCCGCCGTCTTTGAGGCCTCTGTCATCGGGGTTCCTGATGACCTCTGGGGGGAGTCGGTGAAAGCGGTCGTAGTTCTCAAAGAGGACATGACGGCCACGGGAGACGAGTTGATCGCACACTGCAAAGAGCGCCTCGCCAGCTATAAAAAGCCTAAATCGGTCGATTTTGTAAAAGAACTTCCCAAGAACCCATACGGAAAGATCTTGAGGAGAAAACTAAGGGAGAAATACTGGGCCGGACAGGAGAGAATGGTCCATTAACAGATCGAATAACGAGTGACGGATTGAACTCCTCCCCTGTGAGTGTCACGGGGGTTGGGGCTGTGATCAGGAGTCTCTTGGGGGTGCAGGTGACCAGGGGGGAGTCATCGCGTGTTTGATCTCAACACTGAGCCTGCGGGAGGCGGATTAAGGATCCGGTGTGCGTTTGGGCCCACGGAGCGAGAGAGGAGGTGATAATCGCGAATTCCAGGTGTTTTTAGAAAATTTCTTGACAGACTCGCTTTTTTATTTGACTGTGACGCGTATTTCAGAAATTATCGCTAAACAAAAACGTAACCGTTCACGGGTTCAAAGGTTCAGGGGTTCAAGGTTGCATTTTTGTGGA
>CAZXCQ010000209.1:0-10962 GCA_964639275.1 uncultured Desulfobacteraceae bacterium
CCTGAACACGCTTTGAGTGAGAAATATGTCACCGAATTTATGAGACGAAGCACTAAGCCTGTGTGATGCTCTGACTGACAGCGATGACGGGTGCGGCATGGGCAAAGAGACGTTCGGGCATTTTGTGGGCCGTTCTTCACCAAAACCGTGAAGAACCGGGAAAGATCGTCGCCGTGGGTTGTATGGCTAAACAGCCTCGGCAATGGCTTTGCCCAGTTCCACAGTCGATGCCTTACCGCCCATGTCAGGGGTCCGGAGGGCGGGGTCTTCGAGTACCGTCTCGATGGCCCGCTCCACGGTGGCCGCGGCCTCCGGGTGACCCAGATGGTCGAGCATCATGCCGCCTGACCAGACCTGGGCGATCGGGTTGGCAATCCCCTTCCCGGCGATATCGGGTGCCGATCCATGGACCGGCTCGAACATCGACGGATATTCCCGGGTCGGGTTGATGTTGGCCGACGGCGCAATCCCGATGGTCCCTGCAACAGCCGGTCCCAGATCCGAGAGAATATCACCAAAGAGGTTGCTTCCCACCACCACGTCAAACCAGTCGGGATGAAGGACGAAATTGGCGGTCAATATATCAATGTGGTACTGGTCGGTCCGGATATCGGGATATTGGGTGGCCATTGCGGCAAAGCGTTCATCCCAGTAAGGCATGGTGTGTATAATGCCATTTGACTTGGTGGCCGAGGTGAGATGCCTGGCCTCACGACTCCGGGCCAGTTCAAAGGCAAAACGCAGGACCCGGTCCACCCCCTTGAGGGTGAATACGGATTCCTGCACCACCGTCTCAGCGTCGGTTCCCGAATAGAGACGTCCACCGATCTCGGAATACTCGCCCTCGTTGTTTTCCCGCACCACAATAAAATCGATGTCTGCCGGCCCGCGATCCCGCAGGGGTGAGACCATCCCTTTTAGCATCCGGACGGGGCGAAGGTTGATATATTGCTGCATCTGTCTGCGGATGGGTAATAACAGTCCCCACAGCGAGATGTGATCGGACACGCTTGGAAACCCTATGGCGCCAAGAAAAATGGCGTCGTACTTGCGGAGTTGCTCGATCCCATCCGGGGGCATCATGGCCCCCGTATGAATATAGGTCTCACAGCTCCACGGGAACGTGTCCCACTTGAAGGTTATATCGTGTCTTTGCCCGACAGCTTCGAGCACCCGTATCCCCTCGGGCACCACTTCCTTTCCGATGCCATCCCCGGGGATCACGGCGATCCGGTAATTTGCCATACCTTGTCTCCATCACTAGCCGTCTATGTTGACTAAGTAATAGTTCACCGCCCACTCGCTGCGCTCGTTCGAGACGCAAAGGACGCGGAGATGAGCAGAAAAGGGAAAGGTCCTTCACTGCGGGCTTGGCTAGATCATTATGGAAAATCCGCCATCCACGGGCAGGGCCACCCCCGTCACAAAGTCCGACAGACGGCTTGCCAGGAAGACGGCAGGCCCTGCCAGGTCTTCTGGCTCACCCCAGCGGCCGGTCGGGGTCCGGTCCAGTACACGCTCGTTTAGCCCGGGCAGGTCTTTTCGCGCCTGTTTTGTCAGATCGGTGTTGATCCATCCCGGCAGGATTGCGTTGACCTGGATGTTATCCGGTGCCCAGGCCGTTGCCAGACTCCGGGTCAGCTGGACGATCCCCCCCTTGCTCGTCCCATAGGGCGCAAGCTTCGCCCCCCCAAAGATGGAGGTCATTGAGCCGATGTTGATGATCTTGCCGCCACCTGCCGCCTTCATGGCGGGGTAGACCGCCTGGGAACAGAGAAACGCGCTCCGGAGGTTGGTCTCGATGACCTCATCCCATTCGGATGAGAGGTAATCCTGCGGCATCTTTCGGATGTTCATGCCGGCATTATTTACCAGGATATCGACCCTTCCAAACGTATCTGAGGCCCTGGCCACCATCTGCCGGATCTCACCTTGTTGCCGGATGTCCACCTGTAATCCCAGCACCCTCACGCCAAATGATTCCTTGATCTCGGAGGCGGCCTTTTCCGTCTTGGCCTGGTTTCGGGCCGCAATGACGATATCGGCCCCTGCTGCTGCAAACCCTGTAGCGATCCCCTTGCCGATGCCCCCGTTGCCACCGGTGACGATGGCGACCCTGTCCTGCAAGTCAAATGTCTTTCCCATGGGTAATATTTCCTCCTGATTCTGCAAAAAGTAGAGTTGATTATCTCGTAAAAAGCCGTCACCCCGTTGAAAAACGGGGTCCAGGGATTTCATAAGTGCTTGAGTGTACTGGATTCCGGCCTTCGCCGGAATGACGTAAAGAGGGCATTTTTAACTTCCTACCGTGCCATCAAAGTTGGGCTTCCGATTTTATTCCATTTCTCATACTTCGGCCGAGAGCCGCTCCAGGAAAAGGACCAGGGCCGAGTGGTCCAGCTCTCCTTTGCCCATAGCCAGTAGGGCATCCATCGATTGGGCCACCTGCGCCGTTGTGAAGAGCGGAAGCGAGACCTCCCTTGCGGTCTCCAGTGCGATCCCCAGGTCCTTTCGGTGGAGCTTGAGTTTAAAGCCGGGCTGGAAGTTACGTTCGAGGAGCCGTTTGCCGTGGAGATCGAGGATGCGGCTCTGGGCAAAGCCCCCCAACAAGGCCTCCCTGACCTTCCCTGCATCAACGCCCGCCTTCTTGGCCAGGGTCATGGCCTCGGACACGGCCTGGATCGTCAAGGCCACCACAATCTGATTGCAGGCCTTGGTGACCTGACCGGCCCCGGTGCCTCCCATGTGAACGATATTCTTCCCCATCACCTCGAAGAGCGGAAGCGCCCTTTTAAAGGCCTCCCCGGTTCCACCCACCATGATGGAGAGGGTGCCCTCTTTTGCCCCCACCTCTCCACCCGAGACAGGGGCGTCGAGGGATTCCACCCCCTTTTCTTTGAGGATATTGTAGATCTTTCGGGTGGTGGCGGGTGCAATGGTGGACATGTCCACAAACAGCATCCCGTCTCGTACCCCCTCAGCGACCCCCCCCGGGCCTGTGACGACCTGGTCCACATCGGGGGAGTCCGGGAGCATGGTAATGACGATGTCACTTTGCTCTGCCACCGCTTTGGGAGATGAGGCTGCCGTAGCCCCTTCGCTGGCAAGTTCCTTGACCGCCCCCTGGCTGCGATTGTGGACTGTAACAGGATAGCCGGCCTTTATGAGATTACGCGCCATGGGCTTGCCCATGATACCGAGACCAATAAATCCGATTTTCTCCATAGTCTCCTCCTCAGTCAAAGAGTGAAAGTTGTTTTGTTGTAACACTTTGGCCCTTTGAAAGCCGGGGAATGGGAGTTCCGCACCCCCATTCCCCTGTCCAAGTACAAGTTTTGAAAGTTGCTAAATTGATACGGGTAACGAGGTAGTGTAAACCAAACGCCCATCATTGCTGGGGGCCTCTTGAGAGAAGCGCAGCAAGCCGGATGGCCTCAATCATCGATTGCGGATTTGCCCTCCCTTCGCCAGCCTTGCCAAAGGCGGTTCCATGATCTACCGACGTCCTCACAATGGGGAGTCCCAGGGTAATATTGACACCGGACATGGCGCCCCATTGACCGGTTTGTTCATCATACCGAAAACCAAGCAGTTTTATGGGGATGTGACCCTGATCATGATACATGACCACCACCGCATCATACATACCCCCTTTCATCTTGGGAAAAACCGTATCCGCCGGGATCGGGCCCTCAACCCCTTTTCCGGATCTCCTGGCGTGTTCCACTGCCGGCAGGATTTCCTCAATCTCTTCCCGGCCAAACATCCCCTCCTCTCCCGAGTGGGGATTGACGCCTGCAACGGCGATCCTGGGGGCTGATATGCCGAATTTTTTTAAGGCATCATCGGTCAGGTCGATGACCCGGTAGATCCGATCCTTCTTGACCCGGTCACAGGCCTCCCGCAAACTGACGTGGGTGGAGACGTGGACCACGCGGAAGTCACCGTGCACCAGCATCATGGCGTAGTCGCGGGTCTGGGTCAAATGGGCGTATATCTCCGTGTGCCCGGCAAAATGATGACCCGCGGCGTTGATGGCCGCCTTGTTGATCGGGCCTGTTACCGTGCCATCGATTTCCCTCTCCAAGGCCAGTTGGATGACCCGCGTCACATACTCGAAGGAGGCCTGGCCCTGTTCAGGTCTGATTTCCTTGTATTGCAATCGACCCATATCCATATTGGCCATATCGAGGATATCCATGGTGCCCGGGGTGAAGAGGGCGTCTCGAGGGTTTGAGACCCGATTGAGGGTCAAGGGCAGTCCCGTGAATCGGATAACGTCTTCCATGAGACGGGCATCGGAAACAACCAAAGGCCGGCAGATCGCATAGAGATCACTCTGATTGAGTGCCTTGGCCGTTATTTCCGGCCCGATGCCCCCCGGGTCACCCACCGATATCCCCAGAATAGGTCGGGTGTCAACCTTCATCTTACTCCCCTTTATCCCCGGTCCCGCCAGTATTCATGGAGGGTGACGAGTGCGTCTTCCTTGCCAAAGCCCCCCGCCTTTGTAACGACCGGAAGGCCATCCATGGACCCACCCATGATGGTGCCTCGTACCATACCGGGGACGATTTCCTCAAATAGCCGGACACCTTTGGCCCCCAGGATTTCCAATACGGCATTGGCCGTGTCTCCTCCTGTAAGGAAGAGGTGTGCCGATCTTATACCCTCTAATACCTTGGCAACAAAAATAGCAAGGCCCTTTACCAATTCATCCGAAGACCCAACTCCGGTCTTTTTGCGGTTCCCTGCCGTATCTTCACCTGAGTCACCAATTCTGACAACCAGGTGGCCTTCACGCAGGGCCGAATCGGCGTGGCCAGCCAAGGAAATGAGTTCTCCCCGTCGGTCCGGGTCTCCCAGGAGACCTGGCGAAAGTGTCGTTAGCTTATAGGGGTAGGCCTTGACCAGGCCCGAGATCTGGAGCCCTGTTTGGCCGGAGGCGGTCCCGCAGATCATCAGATGGTTTCCTTTTGGCGAATCCCCGGGTCTATCACGCTTGACAAACGGTCTTTCGGGAAAGTGTCTGCCAAGACTTCCGGCAAGTCCTGCCGAGCCGACCATCAGTATCTTCTTTGGAGAGCAAAGGGCGTGCGAGACGATCCTGTCCAGATGGGCCCTCGATGTGGCGTCAAAGACCAGATGCCGTACCCCCGAGCCGACCTTTCGGTCGATCTCCCGACCAAGCTCATCTTCAATACCTTCCAAAAACCGGACATCCACATAACCCACCCCATGGCGCGCCTGGGTCTTTACCACACGAGACAACCGGGACTCGGTCACGGGAGTGACCGGATCCCTGGAGATCTCGGTGCGGTCAACCGGGGTCCCGTAAATGAGGTGGATGTCATGCAGGGTGGTACGTCCCATCTCGGGAAATGCCGGGGCGATATAACTCAGGTCGTACCCCATTTCCTCCATAATCACCTCCACCTCGGCACCCAGATTTCCCCTCAGACACGAATCGACCTTCTTATAGGTATAGGTCGGTTGAAGCGACACCAGCCGACGGGCCACATGGCCCAAACGCTCCCGGGCGGATTCAGCGCTTGCAGAACGGGTGTTGGTATACACCGCAATCGCCTGGACGTTGAGGTCAAGGGTCTCCACCGATCCGGAAGAGAACCGCTCATGAGAGATCAAGACTGTGCCGGAAAAATAGGGACAGAACTGAACCCCGGTGTCGGCAGCGCCGGTCAAATCGTCTGCGATAATAGCGATATCCAACATGACATCTAATCGAATTTATGTCTGATAATCGCTCCTTTGTCAGCCGATTCAGCCAGACGTGCGTAAAGCGCGAGGTAACCCTTCTTAAACTTGGGGGCAGGTCTTTGCCACCTGGAAAGACGACTCTTAATCTCCTTATCGGAGACATTGAGATGCAGGTTCCGGTTGGGAATGTCGATGGCGATCAGATCCCCATCCTCAACAATGGCAAGGCAACCCCCTTCGGCGGCCTCCGGTGAGATATGGCCGACAAAACACCCGTTGTTGGTCCCTGAGAAGCGGCCGTCTGTGACAAGTGCCGTCTTGAGGGCCAGGCCTTTTCCATAGAGGAGCTTCATGGCCTTATACATCTCGCGCATGCCCGGGCCGCCCTTTGGCCCTTCGTACCGGATCACAACAACTTCGCCCTCCTGGACCTCACCCTCCAGGATCGCGTGATTGGCCGCCTCCTCGGAGTCAAAACAGCGGGCCTTGCCTTCAAATCTGTGCATTTCGGGCACGATTGCCGCCGGCTTTGTGATTGCCGTATTGACGGCCAGGTTGCCCCTCAGGATGGCCACCCCCCCCTCCTTGCTCCAGGGGTCTGCCAGGGTCCTGATGATGTCCCTGTTGGGCGTCTTGGCATCGGCCACGTTCTCAGCAACGGTCCTGCCGGTGACTGTCAGGGCATCACCGTGGAGTTGTTCAAGGATCTCCTTCATGACCGCGGGCACACCGCCGGCGTCATGAAAATCGGGAACATTGGGTGCGGCCGCCGGGTTCATCTTGGCAATGTGCGGCGTGTTGCGACTCAGTTCCTCAAAGAGATCCATTGTGATCTCGCAGTCCGCCTCATAGCCTATGGCTGGAATGTGCAACGCCGCATTGGTGGACCCGCCGATTGCCGTATTGACACGAATTGCATTTTCAATCCCCTTCTGATTGATGATCTGGCGTGCGGTGATCCCCTCTTTGACCAGCGCCATGATCTGACGGCCCGATTCCTGGGCCGAACGTAACCGCCCCGCATGGGTTGCCGGGATGGTGGAACTTCCCGGCAGGCAGAGTCCCATGGCCTCTGCCACGCAGCACATGGTGTTGGCGGTGCCCAGAAAAGAGCAGGAACCACACGTGGGTGCCGCGAGATCTTCTAGCCTCCGGTAGGTGGCCTCATCGATCTTCCCGCTCTTGAGCATCCCCAGCCCTTCGGTCATGGAGGTGAGGTCACTTGCGCGGCCGTCAAACTCACATCCTCCTTCCATGGGGCCGCCCACCACCACGATGGCCGGGATGTCGAGCCGGGCCGCTGCCATCAACATGCCCGGGACGATCTTGTCGCAGGAGGCGAGGAGCATAACGCCATCAAGACGATGCGCCTCAACCATCATCTCAACGTCGTTGGCGATCAGGTCGCGGGTGGGTAGAATATAATGCATACCCTCATGCCCATTGGCAATGCCGTCGCATGCGGCAATGACACCGAACTCCACAGGGGTCCCCCCGGCCTGCCGGATCCCTTGCTGGACATACTCGGAGACCAGTCTGAGGTTGTAGTGGCCGGGGACAACCCGATTCCATGTGTTGGCAATACCGATAAGCGGCCGCTCCAGGTCATAATCACTGTACCCCATGGACTTATAAAGGGCACGGTTCATGGACCATTCGGGTCGCTCCAGAATATCCTTGCTGCGCCAGTGCATGTGTCATCCTCCTTTTATGAAATGGTTCTTAGAGCCGCCCACGCGGGCACCGTTTGAGGTTAAAGCGGCAGGAGATCACCGTTTTTATCAAACGCCATGTCCCTGGGCGGGTCGAGGGTGCTCAGGTCATCGCGACCTTTGATCTCCGCCTGGTAGGCCTCGGAGACCATGATTTCTTTGAGGTCAAGGGTATTTCGTATGCGGATGACCCGGGCGTCCTCCGGCCGAATGTATCCGATGGTTCCGAGGGCGACATCCAGGACCTCCCTGTCCGAATCGTAGTGGATCGGGACAGCGGCGGCCTTCGGGTTATCCCCGGTCAGGCAATTGATATTGGTCAGAGGGTGGTCGATCTTCTCCACCAACCGGGTATGGGCGAAGTCGGCAATACCAATACCGGTGGCATTGCCGTGGGTCTCTTCCGTCAGGTCACGGGCATAGATGCGGGTGACCTTGGGAAATACTTCTTCAGGGCAGGGGTAACGGTAGTCCTTTCGTCCAATCACATTGGTATCCATGCCGGTCCCGCTGATGTCCTTTCCGATCTGATCGATGATGAGCAGATCCACCTGCGGGAAGGGCAGGCGGGGGATCCATTTCTTGGCAAGGACGAGCAATTCCTTTTCCTGTTCAAGAAAGTCTTCGGGCGCAACGGCGCGGATCAGTGCTGTTTCATCGTTTGGGTTTTCAAGGATCGCCAACCCCAGCAAGACCCCGCATTTCTCAATGACCGTCTGCCCGACCGCGCGTATGATCTGGTCGAATCTATATCGCGCAAATGCCTGATGGTAGAGTCTGGCCCCCCGGTGCTTCCCCAGCCCGATCAGCATCATCTTGTGCAGACCGCTTTCGATTTCTCCGGAGAAATCCGTATGGGGTTTCACGCGTCCCACAACGGCCACATGGTCCGCTTCATGGGCATACCTATCAAAGTAGACGGGGACCCCGTCTTCGATGCTACCCACCTGAACCACCTCCATCGTGGCCCTGATGGGTGCACCGGTATAGTCCTCGGTGACCCCATAGCCCTCAACAATGGCCTGCTGTCCCTCGGCGGTGCCGCCTCCATGACTCCCCATGGCGGGGACCACAAAAGGCCTGGCGCCATACACCTTGAACGTCTCAACCAGTGTCTTGATGATCAGGGCCATATTGGCGATGCCACGGCTTCCGACTGTAATGGCCACGGAATCTCCTGGTTTGATCCGGTTGGACAGGGGGAGTTTGGCCAGTTCCTCACGGACTGCGGCTGCCACATCCGGGAGCCTTGGGCCTTTGAGATGCTGGCGGATACGCATCATTCTGGGATAGTACATGGATATCTCCTTCAGCTATAACCCTCTGTTTTGATTTAATGCATCATCGGGGTATACTTAGCAACCCGATGGAACATGGTCAACAGAAATCGCTCACGCCGAGCCAACTATTTGATTGACGCTTCCGACTTTATGGAATATCTTTTTATCCAGCCGGCAAAAAGGCATATGGATCCTTCCCCCGCCCTTTTTCCTCTGACTTCTGGATTCTGCCTCTGGCGCTTCGACGGCTTTGGTTGAGATGTGCGGGGAGAGATTCTTAAGGACAGGGAAAGGAGGTGAATTTGTTGGGAAAACGCAAGGGGCTTCACCCGCCGGATCAAGAAGGGTCAAAGATCTGCCACATGGATGATGGGTTCCGGGCCAAAAGGCCTGAAGTGGCGCGGCGAAGCAAAGCAGGTTATTAGCAGGAGGGCCCCTTTCTTTGAATACCGGACGATTGGAGAAGGGGGGTCAACAATCAATCTCGTCCTATTAAGGAGGTGAGCTGTAATGAAAACAGATGGCAAAGATATCACCAGGCGGGATTTCATGAAGATTACGGGTGCAGGGCTGGCCGGGGCCGCTATTTTATCAGGCCCTTTGAGTGCGATTTCTAAGAAGGCCTTCGCCGCGGAGGCTTCCCTCGAGTTTCCAGTTGAGAAGGGTGCTGAACTGCGGGTCCTGCGGTGGGCGGAGTTTGTTAAGGGTGACCACGTATTGTGGGAGGAAAATACAAAGAAATTTGCCCAACAAAAAGGGGTAAAGGTCCACACCGAGTGGTTATCGTGGGAGGATGTACGCCCGAAGTCAGCCATGGCAGCGACTGTTGGGGCGGGCCCGGATATAGTTGTTGGGTGGTTTGATGATCCCCATCTATACCCCGACAGGCTCGTAGATGTTACAGACCTCTGTGAGTATCTGGGTAAAAAGTATGGTGGCTGGTATGATGTCTCCAAAGCATATGGCTACGATAAGGAGAGGGGGCGGTGGATTGCCGTTCCTCTTGGGAGCCCCTCGGCATGCATCACGTATAGGGAAAGCTGGGTGAAAGAGGCTGGATATGACAAGCCGCCGGACAAAACCGACGATTTCCTCAAACTGGCCAAGAAACTGAAGGCTCAGGGCCATCCCACCGGATGGGCCTACGGACACGCGGTGGGTGATGGCAATACATGGACCCACTGGGTCTTGTGGGCATTCGGGGGCAAGATGGTAGAAGAGGATGGGAAAACGATTGCTATCAATAGACAGGGGACGTGGGACGCCCTGGAATGGGCCAAAGAACTGGGAGATACGATGATTCCTGGCTGTGCATCCTGGCTCGATCCCCACAACAACAAGGCCTTTCTGGCCGGACAGATCAGTATGACCTCAAACGGAATCAGTATCTACTATGCTGCAAAACAGAAGTTCCCTAAGCTCGCCGCTGACATCAATCATACAAATGAGCCTGTGGGGCCATTAGGGCGTCCTGCAGAGCTTCAGCTGTTTACGGAGAGCTATATCTTCAAACACACGCGCTATCCCAACGCCTGCAAAGAGTACATCCGTTTCATGATGGAAAAAGAGCAGTACGGTCCGTGGGAGGAGGCGATGATGGGCTATGTGACTCAGAGCCTCAAATACTACTACAATCTGCCCGTGTGGACCGCTGATCCCAAAGCCACTCCCTATAGGGAGACGATTGCTCGCTCACTTCCTAATGGATACGCTGGACCCCTGGGCCCGGCCTCGGCTGCTGTTATGGCAGAATACATAGTCGTGGATATGTTTGCGGAAGTATTGACGGGGGCAAAGACGCCAAAGGAGGCAGCTCGGACCGCGGAGAAGCGGGCAATGAGGTATTACAAAGGTTAAGCCGTTGACCGGGAGACCTCAGATGGGTCTTTTCTGGGGTCTCCCCAATCCGTTACTGAAAAGAGGGTGGTCAGTATTGTGGCAAAAGCAGTGAGGTGGGGAAACAGGATGCCCTTTTCTCGTGATTGGAGCAAGATACGCTGGAGATGAAGTAGTGGATTCAATCGCTACCATGGAGCGAAATCTGACCTGGTCTCGTCTTCGGGAAAGCTTCTCCCGGGCGCGTGAGAACCCGACCTTTCTAGGTTTTCTGTTCGTCGCCCCGGCCGAGCTTATCCTCTTGATATTTCTGGCCTACCCATTTTTCCTGGGTCTCTGGCTGGGTGTAACCGACACGGTGGTTGGTCGAGAGGGGCACTATATCGGATTTGAGAATTACATCAGTCTCACTCAAG
>CAZXCQ010000210.1:0-10802 GCA_964639275.1 uncultured Desulfobacteraceae bacterium
CCGGAATGACGTGAACTTAGCCTCTCTTGTCATTCCGGCGAAAGCCGGAATCCAGGTGTCCTCCCCCTAATTATTGAGATGTTACAACTTTGGACTGCCAAGTTTCTATTTACTATTTATTGGGGCGTCTGGTTCAAACAGATACGGGATGTTGGTCACGTTAAATTAACGCCCCTTTGGGCCATGAACGCCCAAAGGGGCGAACCTGGTCTGGCCGGTTTGCATGGTCTACACAACGCCCCTTGCCCGCCACTTCCCAAATATCTTTTTGACCTTCCGATCCGCTGCCTTGATTGCCTCCTCGGGGGTCATCTTGTCGGCAGCGGCCCTGGCAAACATGGTAGAGATGATCCATGTGCTGAATATCTCGTCAATGGCCGCGTTGGCATACCCGGGGTAGCCCACATTGGTGGCCCAGTCAAGGACATCGTCAAGGACCTTGTACTTGTCCGGTGGATCGGCATTCTTGTCATAGGAGACCAGTTTTTTCAGGTCTGGGACCGTCCCGGGCCAGCACGGAAAGTTATAGAATTCGCTGGCCAGAAATGCGGTCCGGAAATTGGAGATATAATCAACCAGAAATTTCTTGGCCCCTTCGATGTTGTCCGCAAATTTCCAGATCACATAGACATCCATGACGTGCTCCAGCCCCATCCTGCGCACCGGACCCTTGCATGCCTTGGCAAGCCAGATCTTTTTTGCCATCGCCGGGGCGGTCTTCTCCGCTGTGCGGGTGATGGAAATGGCGTTTAAGGCCAGTGAACCCTTGCCCGAGATCATAAAGCGGTTGTTGGAAGAGGCATCCCAGGTAAACACCTCGTCTGTCATACACTCCTTGTACAGGGCCTTGACAAATTTGACCGCCTCCAGTGTCTCCTTTGAGTCCAGCACCGGGTTCCCTTCCGCATCCTGGACAGATGATCCAAAGGAGTACATGATCGCCCGCATGGCCATATTGGTGTCGATCTCGGATGCCAGCCCGATACCCACGGGGATATTGTATTTTTTCTTTATCTTTGCACCGCCTACACGCACATCCTCCCAGGTGTCGGGGTACATGCCCACACCGTCCCAGAGGTCCTTGCGGTAGTTGACCGGATCGGGGACAAAGCTGTCAGAGAAGCCGTAGTATTTCTTTGTCTTTGGGTCGTAGGTGCTCTTGATGGCCAGCTCGATGGGTTTGCCGACGTTTTTCTCGCATTCTTCGTATATTTCCTTATGGTTGATCACCTGCGCTTCCATGTCAGGTTTGGGCCATAGAAACATAAACAGGTCATGGCCCTTCTGTGCCGAGACCTCTGCGGCGGCCCGGGCATTCAGTCCGGCCAGGCCGATGGTGTCGAGGATGACCTTGGTGTCATTTTTCTTTCCCCACTCCTCGATGTAGGTGTCCCTAAACCACTTGTCGTATCCCGGTACAAAGTGGACCCACTGGAGGATTTTGAGGGTTTTTTGTTGGGCGGCACCGTAACGGGGGAACACCACTCCCCCGGCACCGAGGGCCGCTGCGCCCACCAGGCTGGTTTTGATGAATTCCCGTCTGGTAATGACTCCTACCCTTTTCTTCTTCAACCCTTCTGTGCTAAATGCCATGGCATTTCCTCCTTATGCTAGGAAAGTTTATTTTTGTCGGGCAATTAAAATCGCGTTGTCAGAGTTGAGTTTTTAGATTAACACGCCACACGGCCTAATGGAAAAGATTTTGCCTTTGACTCGCTTGGTCGGGAGACCGCCCCGGTAGCCAGTATTACCATTTTGCAGGATGAACAAGAGTAGCAGGAAATGAACTTTTGATGCGAAAGCTTTCGGGATTTGAACAAGCCCTTGAAACCGACGGGGTCCCCTCCGGCTTTGGTCACATGACTCTGTCCTGGGGGGGCCACGACCCAGGCTGGAGCCAGACAGCTCCGGGACGATTTTTTCTAGCTCAACACCCTTCAACCAGTTCCTCCGAATCCATGACCCTGGAGATTGAGGTCTTGGTTAACTTGACGGGTTGGGTTTTCAAGGCCTATGGCCCTTTCTGTAACATCCCAAAGGCCTTGTCAAGTCCTTTTTGGGAGGGATACTAGTCAATGTGCAGGCCTTTTCCCCTGAAACGCAGGAAATTCACTGCACCCCACACCCCGATTTCGGTCACTTCTTTGGATACCTTGGATCGGCGACTCCCTCGGTGGGACGGCCAAAGGAGGCGGTATCCAGCCCGGATAAGGGATGGTTTTGGGCGTACATCCCTTTGAGCTTTCTTGCCCTCACCTCGGGGTAGAAACGGGCAATGGCGGCCTGGCTTCGGTCAAGGGGGACCTCTTCAATCTGGTATTCTGTGGTTCCCAGCCCGTTTTCCACACCGCCGTATATCTGGGGCTCGATGTCCTTTCCTTTGATCAGGTTGAGCTTTTTTGAACCGGGGGCCAGGGCACCACACTCTTCAGCCTCCGAATTTATGAGCCCCGGGGCCTGGTTCATCAGATCGATACAGGCCTTGTCCACGGCCACCGGGTCCAGGGAGGCCAGAATACCCAACCCGTTGACGATGGGGGTGTCGGTCCACCCATAACAGTCACAGCTTGGGGTTATGTCCACCGCGAAGTTGATAAAGAAACACTTCTCAGGCCCTTTGGTCAGGGTGGTTGCCAGGGCAGAGTCGGCGATGCGCCGGCCCAGGGCAGGCAGGTGGTCAAAGCGCGTTATGGCGTTTACCCCGGCCATATTGACGCACAAATTGGCGCAGGCAAAGCAGTAGACACACGCCTCCAGGTCGATCTCCAGCCCCTTCCGGGTCACCTTTACCGCCCCTTCGGGGCAGCAGTCCTGGCAGGTCTCCCACCACTCGCACCTGCGACCCGGGCAGAGATCCGGGTCGATGACCGGTTTGTCGCCGGCAAAGGCGCCGTGGAGGTTCATCTTCCCTCGTTTGCTTGCCCCGCCGACACCAATGTTCTTAAGGGCTCCACCATAACCCCCCGCGGGATGGCCTTTAAAATGGGCAACAGAGAGCAAAGCGTCGGCATCGGCGATGGCGCGGGCGACAAACTGTTTTTTCAGATAGGTCCCTTTTCCTTTAAGATCGATGGTGACGTCATCTGTTCCCACCCACCCATCGGCAATGATAACCGGGCATCCCACCGAGGAGTGGTTAAAGCCGTTGTAGTTGGCGGTCTCCAGGTGATCAATGGCGAGGGTTCGGCTGATCCAGGGGTGGTAGGGCATCGTGGTCGTGTCGGTCACAAAAGGCCGGCAGCCCTGTTCTTTGAGCGCCTCCACCAGGGTGCGGACCACGACGGGTCTCAGATAGCCCACGTTATAGGCCTCTCCCATATGGGTCTTGACAGCGACGATATCCCCCGGTTTGAGGTTGTGAAGCCACCCGGAATGCTCCAGAATCTGGCGGCCCTTTATGGCCGTGGATTCCAGGAAACGCCTGGCACGTGCATCCATAAAATAGACCCTTGACTTCCCCATAGCGCCTCCTTGTCTCTTTCCCAATGGATAACCGACCCGGGTCTTTCGATCAGGGGTTGAAGATACGGATACCACGTTTATCCCTTGCAGTACAGGTCAAAATCTCCTCAAGGTGGGTGTTGCCTTCCCTGGATTGGCCTTAGAAATCACCAGCACATCAAGACCCGCCTCCCGGGCCGAGATTGAGGCCCTGAGGCCGGCGGCACCACTTCCCACAATCATTACATCACAAGAGACATGTTCCATCAATATTCAATGCCCTTCCGCGCCCTTGCGCCATGATAGTAAGCGTGCTTTATCTGGACCAATTCGGTCACATAGTCGGCACACCGGATAAACTCCGGGGCGGCGTCTCTTCCTGTCATAACCAACTCAACCCGATTCTTGCATCTCTGCATGAGCTCTAATATCTGTTCTTTTTTGAGGATGTGGAAGATGACCGTATCCAATATTTCGTCACAGATAAGCAGATGAGCCCCTGACTCAGCGGCTGAAAAGGCATACTCCAAGCCCTGCGTGGCATGCTCATAGTGGACCTGGTCCGGACCGTACGACATAATAAAGGGATGCTCCCCCGGGCACCAATAACGAATCTCGGGAATCCTTTCAAAGATAGCCACCTCACCGGAATTCCCGGATTTCATGAACTGGACAAAATCCACTTGAAGACCCCTTCCAGCCGCCCGGATGGCGAGGCCAACCGCCCTTGAGGTCTTTCCCGCCCCCTGTCCGTAGCATATATGAATCAAGCCGAAGCCTTCGCCCCTGATATCTCCTGATCGTCTTAGTGGATAATAGATAATCTCACCCCCTTTGCTGGAAAATATGCTGCCTTTTATGCTATACTTCTACCTTGTGTCAACCCCGTATTCCGGGAAGGATATTTGTAACATATTGAAATAGCAATATGTTTCCAATCTACTGGAAATTGTAGCCCATAAATATGAGCGAACAGCACACAATGATTCCAGACACTTACAAGGTCAGAAGGCAATTTTGCGGAATACGGGGTCAACGTAATCCCAGCCCTGGCGGAATAGTCGGGCTCATTGCAGGGCCCTCGGTTTTCTTCCTTGACTTTCCCATCAATATCTGGTCTCTCTCGCTTGGCCGGATATGGCCGGGAAAACGGAGGGAAAGGCTTCCACCATGTTAGAAAAAGGCCTGATACAGGTATATACAAGCGAGTCCGAACGATTTAACTTCGCCCCCATGGGGTTGAGCCTGCGTGCATCGGGACAGGGGCTTCGGACTCTGGTCACATCTTTTTTTCCCCATGAGTTGATGGAAGGGGCCGACAACGCTTCGCTGCTCCTTAAACCAAATCTGGTCATCGAACGTGACTCTATCGGGCAAATACCCCTGCCAGCGGATGAGAGAGGCCAGGAAGACACCAACATCGCGAGGCTCTTTAAGAGATCCAGAGATGCGGTCCTCAGCGGGGATTTCGATATTGTTATCTTAACCGGGATAAACAAGGTGCTGGACCTGGGGCTTCTGCCCCTTGAAGAAATCCTCAAGCTCATGAAAGAGAAACCCGAACGGGTGGAGTTGGTCCTCTCCGGCCCAAAGGCCAGTGAACAGGTCATTGATCGGGCCGACCTGGTGACAGAGATGGTCGTGCATAAGTCAGGACTTGTGCTTGAGCCGGGGAACTGTCCTCAAGGAAGTGGAACCACCGAAGTTGTCACCGGAAATGGAAAGGGGAAAACCACCTATTGTCTTGGAAAAGGAATGCTCACATCTTGTGTGGGAGTCCCCACCCTGGTCTTCCAGTTCATAAAATCACCAAAGCCGTACGGGGAGGTAAAGGCCATCAGAAGGCTTCCTAATATCGAGATAAGGACCATGGGGAAAGGCTTTCTCAATAAACACAGCCCATTTTTTGACAAGAAACACATCCAGGCGGCGCGTCATGCATGGAAGCTCTGGCTCAAGACGATCCATTCACAGGAATACGGTCTCCTGATCATGGATGAAATCAATATCGCCACCCATCACGGACTCATTAACGGCCAACGGGTCCGCGAAATGCTCTTTCTCAGACCTCACAAGTTTGATATCCTCCTGAGCGGTCGCAATGCCCATCCGGACGTTGTTGATGCGGCCACCACCGTCATCGAAATGAA
Organism: uncultured Desulfobacteraceae bacterium; assembly: GCA_964639275.1. Lineage (GTDB taxonomy): Bacteria > Desulfobacterota > DSM-4660 > Desulfatiglandales > Desulfatiglandaceae > CAZXCQ01. The sequence continues at coordinate 5,592 of CAZXCQ010000210.1, forward strand.
GGAGATCAAACACCCTTTCAAAAAGGGTATCGGGGCGAGAAGAGGGATCGAATTCTAAAACGCGCCCTGCCCGAGTTCCCTCGAAAGGATGATCCTCATGACCTCAGAGGTCCCTTCAACGATCTGCAGCACTTTTGCCCCCCTGTAATAGCGGGAGACCGGGTATTCCATCATATAACCGTAGCCCCCGTGGATCTGAACGGCATCTGAGGCAACCTTTTCAAGCATCTCCGAGGCAAAGAGCTTTGCAACCGTTGCTTCAAATGTGTGTCTACGGCCCTGATCCTTTAGCCACGCCGCCTTGAGGTACTGATTTCTCGCAAGTTCTATGGCAACGGACATATCGGCCAGCTTGAACTGGATGGCCTGGAAGCTCCCAATTGGTTTGCCAAATTGCACCCTTTCCCCTGCATACCGGAGCGATTCATCCAAACAGGCCTGGGCGGCCCCAACGGCCATGGCCGCAATACTGATTCGACCGGTCTGAAGCACAGACAGGTGCTGCGAAAAGCCTTTTACAGGGTCGCCCAACAGATTGTCCCTGGAGATTCGACAGTTATCAAAGCTAACCTCATGAGTGGCAGAGCCGTGCCATCCGATCTTTTCGTATCGCTTACCAAGGACAAACCCCGGGGAATCCTTTGGCACGACAAAGGTAGAGATCCGCCCCCGGCCCTTAGCGGCCTTTTTTGTCACGGCAGCAATGACGATGATGCTGGCGTTATCCAGGCCAATATTGGTAATGAACTGTTTGGACCCATTGATCACCCATTCACTACCCTCCAGGGTCGCGCTGGTACGGATAGATGCGGCATCCGAACCGGCATCGGGTTCGGTCAGACCAAAGGCGCCGATCTCCTCTCCTCTGGCTATCGGGATCAGCCATTTCCTTTTCTGCTCCTCCGTACCAAATACCTCCAGCTCTTGGGCGACGACACTGGTTGTCACATCCAGAAGCGCCCCGAGTGTGGGATCTCCCCTGGAGATCTCCTCGATACAGAGGTGCATCCCTACCCAGTCTCCGCCACTGCCCCCGTACTGCTCGGAGATGGGGATGCCCATCATTCCCAGGCGAGCCATCTGCGAAATGATATCATAGGGGTACTCCCCTGTCCGCTCGATCTCCTCTGCCCGTGGGAAGATAATTTCCTGAGCAAAAGACCGGCACATATCCCGGATCATCTTATGCTCTTCAGTTAGATCAAAATCCAACTCTGACCTCCTTTTTTCATCGTATCGATATTAGCTTTCTTCAACACCGGATTTTCCTTGACACCAAGAACCATTTTTGCTATATTTTTTAGGTAGTTAGTGATGTTTGAGGTTATTTCTGCACAGAATAGCCGGTTTCATAATAATATCTTCCCTCATGAGGTAAGTGGTGGTCTATGTGGAAATACAGGGAACAACTCAGTTATTTCGAAAAGCTTAAACGTTCACTTTATGAGATATTGAGAGATGGCCTAGAGGACCGGTTGATGAAGATCTCCCTGATCGATTCCTATTTTAATTATCTTAGCAAGGGAGTGCCCTATGACTTTGTGGACAAGCGCGAACTCAAGCCCAAATGCAAACCCGTGGAAAAGGAATCAGAGTTGTTCAACACCTTTATCATCATCTTTTGCGAAGGGATTATCTCACCTGACTTAAAGAACTATATTAGGTTTTTTCCCTACAACACTGTAATAAAAAAGAATCTTGAGTACCTGGCCAATTTTTCATTACACAAGGAATTCCATCAAGATCTCCGGCATTTTGAGAATCCCGGCTTTCTCGATTTTCTTGAAAGGCTTTTGAACGTTGACTATGCCTTACTCCTTCAACAAGACCCGACTGTCAAGAAGAAAAACCGATACTCCCTTACGCATTTCCATGTCAAGATTGACTGGCCTATCGCCGATGCGGCTGAGGACCTGGCCAAGTCTTTGAGATACATTCAAAACAGCCTGTATGAAAATGGAGACAAACAGGGCCGAATCCTGCAAAACAAGCTCTTTGAGTATTATGGCTGCCACCACACGGTTGGGGGGAGACGGACTGCCGGCCTCATTGCCGCCCAGCTGTTAAAGAAGCTCGATGTCATCTCCACTGTATTTGTCTCCAGTTCCGGCTCCAGATCCCTTTACAGATACTCCGAACGGGGGGTGTCAAAATTCTTTCTGGTAAAACTGACAAAGAAACAGGTCCATTTCCTGGCTAGACGCGAGGGCCTAAAGGTCGATAACTTTAGGTCCAAATACCTTTACCCCGCAGAGGGTGCCGATGTCGGGATTTCAGAGGCCTCCTACGTGTACACCGTGCACTCATTACCCCCCAGGGACGGGAAGCTCCGGAAGCTTAATCCTGCCTATAACTGGCTAAGACTCAAAGAAGAACTCCTTCGCCCCAAGTCTGAAGAGACCGGGGCGAGACCCATCAGCTATCACTGGATCTACCACCGGGAAAGGGAGCGGTGGTCAGGAGATCTAAAGGATAATTGAGATGTTAGATATCGTAACCCGATTTCCCCCAAGCCCCACAGGCTATCTCCACATCGGAGGTGCCAGGACCGCTCTCTTTAACTGGCTTTTCGCAAGACAGAAAGGGGGTAAATTTATCCTTCGCATCGAAGATACAGACAGGGAAAGGTCTTCTGAAGAAGCCACCAGGGCCATCCTCGAATCCATGGAGTGGCTCGGCCTGGACTGGGACGAAGGGCCCTATTTTCAGTCCCGACGGTATGATATTTACAACGCCGCCATTGAGAAGCTTCTTGCCACGGATCAGGCCTACTACTGCCATTGCACACCGGAGACACTGGAACAAAAGAGGAAAGAGGCAAGCAGCAGGGGGCTCAAACCCAAATATGATGGCCAGTGCCGGGATCTGGGTCTTGGCCCTGCGCCGGGTGCCGTGGTCAGGCTCAAGAGCCCCCCGAGTGGCATAACGCAATTCAATGACCTGGTGAAAGGCCCGATCGCTTTTAACAATGAGGAACTGGACGACCTTATTCTAAAAAGGTCCGATGGGAGCCCTACCTATCACATGGCCGTGGTCGCTGATGACATCGACCTGGGTATAACCTACGTGATCAGGGGGGATGATCACGTCAACAACACCCCGCGCCAGATAATGATCTATAAGGCCCTGGGGGAACCTCTTCCCCACTATGCCCACCTCCCCATGATCCTGGGGCCCGACAAACACAGACTGAGCAAGAGACATGGCGCCATGTCGGTTCTGGCTTACAGGGATATGGGGTATCTGCCACACGCCCTCCTCAATTCTTTGGCCAGGCTGGGCTGGTCCCATGGAGACCAGGAGAAATTTACCAGAGAAGAGCTCATAGAGTCCTTTTCTCTTGAAAATGTGGGTAAGGCCGCCGGTGTATTTAACCTGGAAAAGCTCCTTGATCTAAATGGCTGGTATATCCGTGAATCTCCCGACGAGTTCCTGGCAGGTGCGGTGGTTCCCTTTATCCGGAGGATGGGTTTTGAAGACCCCGGCGAGGAGAAGTTGACAAAGGCAGTGGCCGTCCTCAAGCTGAGAAGCAAGACCCTTGTCGAGATGGCAGAAGGGGCCCGTTTTCTGTTCCAAAAAGAGATGGACTACGACGAGAAGGGGGATGAGAAGTTTCTCAAGCCCAATGTGCTGGGTCTCTTTGAGGCGCTCCTGGGGGAATTCGAGAAGACGCCAGAATTCACTCAGGCGCTTCTTGAAAAGGCCTTTTCGGCATTCCTGGAGGAAAAGGGGATCAAACTGAGCAAGATCGCCCAGCCGCTCAGGGTCGCATTGACAGGGAAAACAGCGAGCCCCGGTATCTTCGAGGTCATGGAACTCCTGGGAAAAGACACGGTCCTTGAAAGGCTCAGGCGGGTCATCACCCACATCCATGCCAAGGGGTGATGGTCGCCGACTCACTCGCCCAGAAATAGACAGGCAAATATCTTGGCGTCTTTCAAGATGTTTGAGATCAGGCAGTATTCGTTGGGCTGATGCGCCGAGCCCAGCCCGGTAGACCAGACCGCTGCCGGTAGGCCGGCCCTCCTGAAAAACGCCGCAACGGTCCCGCCCCCGATCCCCATGGGTGTGGCCTCCCTGCCCGTCACGCGTTTGATTGTCCTTTCAAGGGCCTTCACCACCGGCGCCTTTACTGAGGTGGGCTGGGTTGCCTCCTGTCTGTAAACGGACGCAATCGAAATATCCAGACCGAGTTCGGTCTCAATCTCCGAGGCGATCTCCCTGGCGGCAGAAAGGACCTCATCCACCGGGTACTGGGGGAGGATCCGGCAGTCCACAAAAAAGACGTCCTTGCCGGGTATGGTGTTTACGTTGGGGACATTGGCCTCCATCTTGGTAGGCTCAAAGGTGGATTCAGGGGGATCGAAGAGTCCATCGGAGAGACCAAATCGTTCCCTTAGCTCAGCCAGCGACACAATCAGCCGGGCAGCACCGAAAAGACTGTTTTTCCCTTTTTCGGGTGTGCTCGCATGGCATTGCCTTCCGGTAACGGTAAATCTGAGCCACAGGAGCGATTTCTCGGCCACTTCGATCATGGTACCGTCTTCGTTCCCCCCGTCCGGGACAACAATCAGATCATCCTTGCTAAAGCAATTCCTGTAATTCTGGAGGAGATAACAGAGCCCGTATTTGCTCCCGGTCTCCTCGTCTGCCACAACCACGAGACCCGCACCTCTTCCTAACCCCGCCCCCGATCCCAGCACCGCCTTGAGTCCCAGATAGGAACTGATAAAACCCTGCTGGTTATCCTCAACACCTCTCCCGACGATCCGGTCACCTTGCACGTCTATCTGGTAGGGATCACTTTCCCAGAGCGACAGGTCACCCGGGGGAACGATGTCTGAGTGGCTCAACACCCATACTCGGGGCGCCCCCTCCGCCCCCTCCCAGTCTGCGATCAGGTTGGGCCTGTATCCATCCTGTGCCCTTTCATCATGGGCCCTGACCTCTTCAAGACTGGAAGGATGAATCGATTCCAGCAGCCCGCGGATAAGTGCCGTCTTCTCATGTTCGCCCGAACCGCCATTTTCAGGTCCAAGCGCAATCCTGGCGGTAAGGGACCTCTGAAGGTCAATGACCTCGTCCCTGTACCCATCTATTATCTGGAAGACTTCCTCAGTTCTCGACATAGGTGATTATTCCTCTTACCCTTTGATGGTAACATCTCAAAAAACAGGGGCAAAGGTGTGGCATGGGGGTCTTTTTTTCTTC
>CAZXCQ010000211.1:0-10716 GCA_964639275.1 uncultured Desulfobacteraceae bacterium
GTGGCTGGACACAGGATGGAAAGGGCCATCAGGAAAAATGTATGTCCAGGGACTAATGATGATTTCTCCTCCCATGTCGTTTAAAATGTTGATCTGCCTGGTACATAAAGGTCCGGATGGCCCCCTCCCTCCCGGGCTGGAAGCTGGAGTCATAGGGAGTATCCAGATAGGGAACTCTCAGCTTGTTCATGAGGGGCTTGACGATTGACGAGGTGATTGTGCTGGGCATACAGGTAAAGGGGTACACATTGACAACGCCGTTATATCCTTCCCTGGCATATTGTATTATTCCGGGTATACTCAAACAGGCCTCGGTACCTGTATCAAAATTGTACACGTCATTTTCCTTGAGGATGGCTTCCAGGTGCGCGACCTTGTGATCGGGTGCCAGATCGATAAGGGGCTCAATCCGCTTGTAGGTCTGTCTCTGTTTGTATTCTTGGTAGTACAGGTCCCCCCCATAGCTGATCATACTTTTTAGGTATTCTTTCATAGGGCGGAATCGGAGCTGTTTGAGGCTCAACCTGAACCCTATCTTTGCATCTCTCAATCTGTCATAGCTTGTATAGTTGACCCATTCGGCAATCGACGCATTGACCACCTCGGCCCCATACCGCTCAAGCACCCTGATGAGGTCCTGATTGGCGTGGACATGCGCCCGAAGATAGATTTCACCGACAATTCCGATGAGGGGTTTTGAGGGGATCTCGGGATCAATAATCTCCTTTCCTTGTTCTATGATCTCTTCGAGCTTATCCAGTATTTTGTCAAAATCCTTGTTTGCCCCATGGGTTTCAAAGGCATCTTCCATGATGTGCATGGATCTTTCAACAAATTCATCTGTCATTCCTGCCGCCTTTTCATAAGGCCTGATCCTCCAGAGAAGCCTGTCCAATATGTCTCCTACTACCACTGAGAAATAGCTGCTTTTTCTCAAATCTCTGACCCGCTCTTTCTCAATCATACCGGCCAGGGAGTACCCGTCTTTTGTGGTAAGGGAACCGATCTTTAGTCTTCTCAATTTCGGAAACGAATCCAACACGATTCTCTGGTATTTGTTATACATGCCAAAACGACATGGCCCGTCCGCCTCCGGCATAAAGTAGACATAGTCTTCCGGGTCAAAGTCATCTCCGAGCCTCGCCTCCTCCCTTTTCATATAATAGAGGATGTCTCCTGTGGTGATCTGGCAGGGGTAACACTCCTTACCGGAGGTATATTCCAACCCCAGATCGAGGCCTTTGTAGGTATCCATGACCCTGCCATTGATACCAAATGCCCTAAAGGTTGCGGCGAGGAGATGTCCCCCTATCCTGTTCATTTGAGGTATGAGGGCGATCTTGTTCTTGAGGCTAAATTTCCCCACATTTCTTGTGAGTGACTGAAAATCTACCACCGTATCTGATTCCATCTGTTACTCACCTGGTCTTCCCTGTAAAGCGCTGCTGATCTTAGTTGGCCGCCTGCAAATCGGGTCTTAAACGGGCCTGTAGCTTTTGGACCGCATTTTCAATGACATTATTATAGGCCTCAAGCCTTGTCATGACACCCGCAACGGCGCTGTGTTCATCTAACTCCAGGATAAGATAGGCCTTCTCCCCCATGATATGTTTGTAGAAATGCTCGACAAATGAATCTGCACCGCACCCGAAATTGGTCAAATGTAGCCCAAAGTAGTTTGGATGAGCCTTTATAAATTTGGCAGTCCTGAGGACCGTGGCACCAAGCCCCCAGTACATGGAAGGGAAGTCCGAGAGGTCAACAGAAGACACATCGATAAAATCCATGGGCAGCGCCGTAACACCGATCTTGGCCAAGTTCTTTCCCAACCTCAGATTCAATCTCTCGTCGTAGAGATTGTAAGGCCTGCCGGTCACAACGATTATCGGCTCCCCAAAGTCCAGGTCTTTGATGATCTGGCGCCCCTTGTTGTAAAGCTCCCTGGAAAATTGCCTCTGTCGTTCCAAAGCATAGTCGAGGGCCTTTTTTATCTGAGCCTTGCCGGCTCCCAGTCTTGATCCCACCTGCTCCGAGATCTCCAAGGCCAGGGTGTCCGGATCGTATTTGAGGTGAACAACCGGGCTCAAGACAGCGGAAGGGTCTATCTTAAGGGCCATCCGGACCATGTAGGCGTTGCCCTGGATCATGGGGCAGTAAAAACCTATCTCCAATGGCTCGGGTGTGGGCATGTTGATTATGTTCGGGATAAAGAGAAATCTTGTCCTTCCCACCAATTCCTTGATGTGACCGTGTGACACCTTGACCGGATAACAGGTCTCGGCCACCATCGTCTCTATGCCCGCCCTGGATATCTGGGCGTTGGTGGGCGGTGTCAGGACCAGGCGGTATCCCAGCCTGTCAAAAAAGTGTCCCCACATGATACCGGTATGTTGGCCGTAAAGACCACTTTGCATTCCCACTGTCGGACGGCCTTCCACCTCCATCAGGGGCTCCCCTTTGAGTTCATCGCAGACCCCGGATATGTATATCTGCCAGAGTCTCTGCCTCAGTTCGAAAAAGTTCTCCTTCTTGGGCCGGTTGCTCCGGGTCAATTCATATCTGCCACACTCCCCTCCCCAGACACTGCGACGACCGTCAAAATCGTAGATCTTTAACTTGCACTGGTTATGGCAGTTGGAGTCGGCCCGGCAGGTCTTTTCCGTATATTCCATGCGATCATCTATGGCGCTTTTGAGCCCCCGGAAACCGCTTCGCCCCTTTTTATCCAGCGCTATCTTTTCCCGGACACTGAGGGCAGCGCCATAGGCCCCGAGGACCTCCCTGTGTCTGGGGATCAAGAGACCGCGTCCGAGAACATTTTCAAAGGCCGCTGCCACCCCCTTGTTCAAAGAGGGACCGCCCAAAAACATAACCCGCTGACCGATTTTGCGTTTTCCCACCACCCGGTTGAGATAGTTATAGACGATGGCATAGCACAGACCGGCGATCAGATCATCTCTAAAGACCCCCTTCTGGTGATAGGAGACTAGGTCGGATTCCATAAACACCGTGCATCTCTCTGCGAGCCTTACCGGGCTTTGCGATCTGAGGGCAATTCCCTGAAACTCTCCGACAATATTGATCCCGTATTTGTTGGCCAGTTCATGCAAGAAACTTCCCGTACCCGCGGCGCAGACCTTGTTCATATCAAAATCAAGGGGGTTGGCATTGGAGATATAGATGTATTTGGAGTCCTGCCCCCCGATCTCAAAGATGGTGTCTACACCGGGGTCTATCTCCACCGCACCCCTCGCATGGGCAGTTATCTCGTCGATGATCAGGTCAACGTTGAGAAAGTCCCCGACCACGTTCCTGCCCGAGCCGGTGGTCGCTGTCCCCACCAGTTCAATATTCGGCCCCACGCTGTCTCTGAGATATCTCAGGAGCCTCTGGCTGACCTCAATGGGCTTTCCCTGGGTGGGCACATAGCTCTTGTGGACGATCACGCCCTCCTCACTCATCAGGGCATATTTTGTTGTGGTGGAGCCCACATCGATACCCAGGTAGCACCGGGCCCTCTTTGAAATCAATTTTCCCTGAATCTCATTGGTTTCCGGGAAACGGGTCTTCACAAGTGTCAGTCTTTGCGCCACGGGCACCGACGTCTCACGGCAGGTCCCCTTTTCCTTCAACAACTCCAGATTACCCCGGCCTTTGATCCCTGATTCAAGGGCCTGGAGGGCGACCCCCAGTGCGCCGATGGAGGTGCTATAAGGGGGTACAATCAATCCTGGAAAATAGTCGTTAAATGCCTTCACCTGGAGTGCGTTTAGCGAAAGCCCGCCAACAAAAATAATGGGTTCTTGGAGCACCCGGGTGGAGACAATGGTGCTCATATAGTTTCTGGCATTTCCAATGTGGAGCCCGTAGATAATGTCCTCCAGTTTCTCCCCTTTGTTCTGGAGATGGATCATATCGGACTTTGTAAAGACCGTGCACCTGCAGGCCACGTTTGCTGGCTTCTGGCTCTTCTGCCCCAGCGCGATAAAGTCAGCCAGTATCCTGTCAATCTGAGTTTTGGAGGTATCGATCTCCTCGGCATACAAAGACGTGGCGAGTCTCTGGGCCTGCTGATCGATAAATGATCCGGTTCCTGAGGCACAGGGTCCGTTGGTGTTAAAATACTCCAATTCCCATTGGCCGCGGGAATGGTCGATCTGCATAAGCGCCGTGTCCTGCCCCCCCATGCCGATAATGGCCCTTACATCCGGTCTGATGTGGACGGCACCCAAGACCTGGCTGATGGTCTCGAATTCATAAAACGTCCCCAATTCCCTGCTGAGGTTCTTGCCATGGTTTCCGGTAAACGCGATAGAGTGGATGTTCTCTTCCCCGAATCTCTCGTCAAGATCCCGGATAAGAGCCAATACTCCCTCCTCTATCTTACCCAGGTGTCGATCATAGGGGGATTCATAGATGATCTCCTTCCTCGTATTGATGACAATACAATTGAGGCTGACCGCTCCAGCATCGATCCCCACATATAACCTCTCCGAGACCGGTCTCGATCCCTTTGCCTTATTGGACTTCTGTTTCATGGCTCAGATAGTAGGTATCTCCTGAATGTTCTTGTTCTCGGATAAGGCCTTTGATCAAGAGGCCTTTTACCAGTTCCTCCACATCACCCACGGGAAGGTCCAGGGACCTTGCAATATCAAGCGGCCTGAGGGGTCTCCTTCTGACCATATCCAGAAGGGTTCTGGTTGTGGAATCCTTTCTGCCACTACCGCATAACACCGGGATGTCGGCGACTATCTCGGCATTACCCCCAAAGATTTCCTTTATCTCCATCAACCTTTTACTGTCAAGCGACCGGGCACGTCTATCCGCAGGGGGTCGCACCACGGTGTTTAGCTGTATCCTGTCCGGGGCGATCTGGGCCATCAAGGCCTTTAGCCCTTTGATCTCTCTCTCCGTGTCATTGATCCCGGCCAAAAGGACCACTTCCATAAACAGATCTCCTTTGTACTGTTCCCGAAAAAGCCTCATGCCGTCAACAACCCGCTTTAGCTCAAGTGCCGGGTGGGGTCTATGGATCTTTTTAAAGGTGGCCTCAAAGGCGCTTGAAAGGGTGGGCATAACAATATCAACCCCCAGGACACTGCGCCTGACCTCTTCTATCCAGAAAAGCGCCCCGTTTGTCAAGAGTGCCACCTTTACGTCTGTCACATCCTTTATCGAGAAAATAACCTGGTCGATTTGGGAGTGGAGCGTTGGCTCACCCGAGCCCGCAAGTGTAATGGCATCGGGTGAACTCTTGAGGAGGGCCTCTCGGATCTCAGCCACCACGGCCTGGACAGGGACAAACGGCTCTCTCTTTATTGTCCTGGCGGTGGTCTTTCCCACCTGACAGTACAGGCAGTCAAATGAACAGGTCTTTGCGGGGATCAGGTCAACCCCCAAAGACATGCCCAATCGTCTTGAGGGGACTGGGCCAAAGACATGGGACATCAGGATCAGACTCCTTTATGAACGGCTAGTGGGCCTCATCCCAATTCCTGCCCTTGCTGATATCTACCTTCAAAGGGACCCTGAGTGGATAGACCCCTTCCATTTCCCGCTTGATCATGGCAGAGATGGGATTGAGTTCCTCTTTCGGCACCTCAAATACGAGCTCATCGTGGACCTGGAGGAGCATCTTTGTACCAAAGCCATCTGTTGCGAGGCGGCCGTGGATATTTATCATGGCCTTCTTGATCAGATCGGCTGCCGTCCCCTGGATCGGCGTATTGACGGCCATACGCTCTGCCTCGGCCCGCATAACGCGATTGGTGTGCCGGATATCAGGAAGATAACGACGTCTGTTAAAAAGGGTCGTGACAAACCCCTCTTTCCGGGCCGTCTCAATCATCTCCTCCCGATATCTTGCGACCCCCTGATACCTCTCATAATAGGTCTCGATATAGTTTTTGGCAGTGCCGTAGTCTATACCCAACTCATCACTGAGCTTCCGCGGGCCCATACCATAAATGATACCGAAATTGATGGCCTTTGCAATACGCCTCATCTCTGAGGTCACATCCTGCTTTTTGACACCCAGGATCTCAGAGGCCGTCCGCGCATGGATATCTTCCCCATGCCTGAATGCGTCCATAAACGCCTCATCCCGGGAGTAGTGGGCAAACACCCTCAGTTCCACCTGGCTGTAGTCGGCAGATACCAGATAGCTTCCGTCTACCGCAACAAAACCCCTGCGTATCTCACGGCCTTCCTCTCCACGGATGGGGATATTTTGGAGATTTGGGTTGCTGCTGCTGAGTCTGCCCGTGGCCGTGACCGTCTGGTTGTAAGAGGTATGAAGTCTCCCCGTGGATGGATCCACCTCTTTGACCAATGCGTCAAGATAGGTGGATTTGAGCTTGGAAAGTGTCCTGTAACGGAGCACCAACCGGGGGATTTTGTATGAAGAGGCCGCAAGCCTTTTGAGGACCTGGACATCTGTGGAATAACGCCTTGTCTTGGAAGTCTTTTTCTGACCCGGCAGCCCGAGCTTTTCAAAGAGCACAAAACCCAGCTGCTGGGAGGAATTGATATTGAATTCCATGCCCGCCTCTTCAAAGATCTCCCTCTCAATGGCGCTTATCTCCAGTGCAAAACGCGAGGACATCTGTTCAAATGCCTCTATGTCGATTGTAATCCCGGTCAACTCCATATGCATGAGAACGGGCAGTAACTTCATCTCAAGGTCGTGGAAGAGCATCTCGTTTCTGTCTGATCTCAGCTTTTGGTCCAGGATTTTCATCAATCTTAGGGTCATATCCGCATCTTCACACGAATAGGACATCGCCTTTTCCACGTCCACCTCAGAAAAGGTCGGGGCGTTTTTGCCCTTTCCCACCAGGTCTCCATAACCAATCATCTTGTGGTTCAGATAATGCTGGGCAAGATAACCCAGGTTGTGCTGCCTGAGGCCGGGGTTGATGACATAGGAGGCGATCATGGTGTCAAAATAAATCCCCTTGAGATCCACACCGTGGAGTTTTAAGACCTCCCCATCGTATTTGACATTCTGTCCGATCTTTTCGACCTGTTCATCTTCCATGACATCTTTCAAGATCTCAAGGGCCTCGGATCTGTCCAGCTGAGGGGGTGCACCCGGGTATGTATGGGCAAGGGGGAGATAGAATGCCTTTTCCTCTTCGCAGCAAAAGGAGATTCCCACGAGTTGGGCCTTAAAAGGATCCGGGCTGGTGGTCTCGGTATCGAGCGACACCCTTCCCCTCTCCCTTATCTCTCTGACCAGGGCCAGCAGTTCTTCTCTCGAGAGGATTAGACGGTAATCGCTGGGGACTTCCTGTCTTAAAGAAAACTGACTCCACAGCTCTCTGAACTCCAATTCCCTGAACTTCTCGGTCAGGCCATCTCTCTGCAATTCCCCCACCCTGAGCTGGTCAGGATCACGATCAATGGGTACAAACCGATCGATTGTGACGAGTTCTTTGCTCAGGAGGGCCTCTGCACGGGCCTGTTTGAGATTCTCTTTGAGCCTCTTTTTCTTTATCTCTTCCAGATGATCAAAGACACCTTCAAGGGATCCGAATTCCTGGACAAGACCCAGAGCGGTCTTTTCCCCCACACCGGGCACACCGGGGATATTATCCGAGCTGTCTCCGGAAAGCCCCATCACGTCGATAAATCTCTCGGGTTCGAGCCCATAGGCCTGTTGCAGGCCTTTGTAGTCGACAACCAGGTCCTTCATCGTGTCCCACATGGATGTGTTGGGCGAAATGAGTTGTCTGAAGTCCTTGTCGCCGGTCACCATTACCACCGGATGCCCTTTCTCCTCACACACCCTGGCCAACGTGCCGATGATGTCATCAGCCTCATACCCCTCCTTTTCTATCATTCGAATGCCAAGATCTTTCACGATGGCCTTTGTGATCGGGATCTGTGTGGCCATATCCTCCGGCATGGGGGGACGATTGGCCTTGTATTGAGGATAGATCCTGTGCCGGAATGTCGGGCCCCTGGCATCAAAGACGATGGCAAGATATCTTGGCCTCTTTTCGGCAAGAAGCCTCAAGATCATCTTGGTGAAGCCAAAGATAAGATTGGTTTGGAAACCTTTTGAGTTGGACAGATGCCTTATGGCGTGGTAGGCCCTGTGGAGATACGAACTGCCATCTACAAGGTAGACTGTTGCTTTCTCTTGAACCATGGGATATTTGATTTTAAGGCCCGGTACCCGATCCTACTCACTTGGCATAATCCACAGCCCTGGTTTCGCGGATTACAACGACCTTGATCTGCCCGGGATAGGTCAATTCCTTTTCTATCTTCCCCGCAATATCCTTGCAAAGGAGAAAGGCCTCATCATCACTGACTATTTTCCCCTCTACCATAATACGGATCTCTCGTCCGGCCTGAATGGCATAGGATTTATTGACCCCGTTAAAGGACATGGCAATCTTCTCGAGACCTTCCAGTCTCTTGACGTAGGACTCTAACATCTCCTGGCGTGCCCCGGGCCTTGCGCCGGATAAGGTATCGGCTGCCTGTACCAAAACGGCCAACGCGGACTCGGGCTGGATGTCCTCATGGTGGGCGGCAATGGCGTGGACCACCTGGTTTGATTCGCCATGTTTCCTCGCCAGATCAGCTCCTATGATCGCGTGCGGCCCTTCCACCTCGTGGTCCACGGCCTTTCCAACGTCGTGGAGAAGCCCAGCTCTCTTGGCCTGTTTTACATTCAACCCAAGCTCGGCGGCCATGATTCCACAGAGAAAACTGACCTCCATCGAGTGCTGAAGCACATTCTGGGCATAACTTGAACGGTACTTGAGTCGACCGATGAGTTTGACCAGTTCATTACTGATCCCGTGGACCCCGACATCAAATGTGGCCTGCTCTCCTGCCTCTTTGATGTTGGCCTCGATCTCCTTGCTGACTTTCGAGACGATCTCCTCTATCCGGGCCGGGTGGATCCTGCCATCATCGATCAGTCTCTCCAGGGAAACCTTGGCCACCTCTCTTCTGACCGGGTTAAATCCGGATAGAATAACGGCCTCCGGGGTATCATCGATGATCAGGTCGATACCCGTTGCCGCTTCAATGGCGCGGATGTTTCTGCCTTCTCTTCCGATGATCCTCCCCTTCATCTCTTCGTTTGGCAGGCTAACCACAGACACGGTCTTTTCCGCCACATAATCCCCGGCATATCTCTTGACGGCCAGGGCCAGGATCTCCTGGCTTTTCCGATCAGCCTCGACCTTTGCCTCATTCTCAATCTTTCGGATTATCTTTGCGGCATCATGTCTTGCCTCTGATTCCATTGACTTGATAAGCATCTTTTTGGCCTCTTCGCTCGATATGCCAGCCAGCCTCTCAAGTTGCTTGCGCTGCTCTGCAATAGTGCGATCGTATTCGGCCTGCTTGCGGTGTAGCTCCTTTTCAGTCCAGTCAATAGATTTCTCTCTCTCAGCGATCCGGGCTTCCCTCTTTTCCAGATGTTCTATCTTCTTGTCCAGGTTTTCCTCTTTGTGAAACAGGCGTTTTTCCTGGATCAACAGCTGCTCTTTCTTTTCTTTGGTCTCTTTTTCAAACTCAACCTTTGTCTGATATAGGGTGTCCTTGGCCTGAAGAGCCGCCTCCTTTTTTATCGTCCTGGCCTCCTTTTGGGCATCGGCCAGTATCTTCTTGGAATATTGCTCTATGGAATCAATCCTGCTCTCCACGATCTTCTTGCGGATAAAAATACCGACTGGTATGCCAGCGGCCAGACCCGCCAGGATGCCCCCCAATATTTGGATGGTAGTCATGATATGATAGCACTCCTAACCCGTCTGAATAATATTTTGGCCAAAAAAGCCAGCCATGGGAATAAGCCAACAAAAAACCACTGATCTTTCTATCACTCCAACGCCCCATCCCTCCAAACCATGTGAACCGCTAAAAGGCCCACAAACCCCTTTTAGAGAAGCGACGCCAGACCGATATCCTTTTGCCTGGATTCATGGCTCTACTGAGACAAGCGGGAAGGACTAAGGGAGGCTATCATCCTGACACAAAGAGGGAGGGGGCTCTCCGAAATAGAAGGGATTCTCTAAATCAGCGCAATCTTCCTTGCGACAAAAATCTCATATGTGGAAATTTTCTACAAAACATATCACTTATCGGTCTGACAAATATATCTATGTGGATCACCCTTGGTGTCATCAGCCCTCTTATTCCTTATCCAATTATTTCAAATACCTATATCCCCCAGTCACAGACCAACCCGCAATGGATTCTCTGACATCACAGACCAGAAGAGATCTCAAAAACCCTTTGGTGACCTCCTACCCGGTATCATGGGACAGCGTCGGCAATATTCAAAAAAAGGTAACTCTATTTCATTACAGAGTCAATGTAGTAATTGAGAGACCTTGCCCGCTCCTGAATATCCTTTATCAGCCCATCTCGCTCCTTTAGTAACTGAAAATAGTCGCTGGCGATATAAAAAGCGGCCAGTATGGCCAGCTTGGACTCTGAGAGCCTGTCCGTACTGGTCCCGATCTCCATCAACTTTCTATTTACAAATTGGGCAATCTCCTGGACAAACTCCTCATCCTCATCGCTCTTGAGCAGGTATTCATGATCGAGAATTCTTACTCTGATGGGCTTTTCCAACAGCTACCCCTGAATGATCAAATTCCTTAGTCCCTCGATTCATAAATTCGATGACGTATTTATTCACTCGGGACTAAGTGCTGCCTGCGACGAGCTCAGCCGAGGCGA
>CAZXCQ010000212.1:0-10693 GCA_964639275.1 uncultured Desulfobacteraceae bacterium
AACACACCTGGGTGAATGGCGGTGGGCCTTTTTCGGGCATGTGCAGCCATTGATGTTTCTGGAGGCTCAGGGGTACAGGCTTTTTGCTTCTCCCCTGTATCTGGTTGGCCTGCAGGCCCTGTTGTTAGGTCTGCCTGTTTTTTTGCTCCCAACTATCTTGAGTAATATAGAGAGTAGTCAAATTGAATTCTCGGTATGATTGTCCTTCCTCGTGAGGGATAAAAAGGATATGGGGTTAGGAAAGCCGTGAGGTTTGGTTATATTGTATGGATCTTGTGTGGCGCTATCGTATTATTGATGTATTTCAGCTATAGCAAAAAAAATGTGGCGTTCTCAATAGGGGGAGATTCATTTGCCTCACTCGCCTACTTCGAAAAAGTGAAAAAGAATATTGATTTATCTTCCACATATGGACAACCGTTTTTTTCGAATGCTGTTTTTATTCCTAATCCTATTTTTTTCGGGATAAATAGGTCGTTTTCTTTTATTACCCCTAACCAAGCATACTATTTTAATTTGCATGTGATGTTTGGTGTTTTGTCTGCTTTTGTTGTGTCCTACGGTATTGGTTTGACGGCATTGAAAGAGGGGGCAAATAGATCAATTATCAGCCTGTTCTTTGCCATTCTAGTATCTTTTTCATCGTTTAATTTGATGCACTATTTCACAGGGCATTTGAATTTTCTGTTGGTTTTTCAGCTTTTGTGGTTTTACATTTTTTTTGTTTTTTATAGGCGCCCAAATACGGCAACGAGTCTGTTGCTTGGCGCTGTAACGGCAATAGGCACGGTGTGCAATGCCTATTACGGATATTTCAACATGCTGTTGTCTCTTTATATTGTTTTCTATAGATTTTGTTTTGAACGTCGGGAGATTAAGAGATTTGTTTGCTATTTCTTATTGTGTGCTTTAGTAGCTGTTTTGATCGTAGGCAGTGTCATGTATCCGGTGCTGGGGCAGATTTTGACCCCCACGTCTCAGCCGTTAGGATCCGGATTTAATCGGACCTTTGCCTCGCTGGGTGGTGTAGTTCCCTGGATGTATTTGTTGCCTTCTCCTCAGCACTTTCTGTCTCCTGAATGGTATGTGGATTTTTACCGAAACGTGATGATGATCGTTAATGTCCCTGAGAACGCTGTCTATCTTGGGTGGTTCAATATTGTTTTTTTTGTTTACGGAGCTTTCCTTTTTGTGAAAAAGCGGCTGTCTCCGGTGTTGCATGATTGGTATCGATTCCTTATTGGGGCTGCTGGCTTTTGTTTCTTGCTATCAATGCCGCCGTTTATCCCATTAGGAGGCGGCAAGACATTTTACTGGGTTACGACTTATCTTCACAAGCTCTTTCCCATGTTTCGGATTTATAACCGTTTGGGGCTGTTTGTCCTTTTTTTTGTTACTATTGGCGCACTGATCGGTTTTGATTATTTCCTGAAGAAATATCGGGCTCACAGAAGAATCATCGTTGTCATTGGTCTGCTTTTCATTGTCTTTGAATTGACGCCAAGGATTCCGTTGTTGGATCTGAATCATTATCCTGAAGTGTACGACTGGCTAAAGAAACAGCCCGGGGATTTCATTGTTTATGAAATCCCCGAGGCCAAATTATCCGAGAGAGAAAAGGACGAATTTGTTTTTTATAAGTACCAATACTATCAAAATATCCATGGTAAGAGGCTTTTTAACCGTGCCCCGGTAAAGGCTGACATGCAGAGCCGGGAGTTTTATGAAAAGCTCAAGAAATGGAAGGTGAAGTATATTGTTCAACATCGGAACCTTTACGACGAGGGACTAATCCCAAGGGAACATAAGAAGTATGTTCATCCGGCGGTTGCAAAGGAGAAGTATAACGAAGGTGTGCCTGAAAAGTTGCCAGATTGGTATAAAGTTGAAACCGAGATAGGGGATTCGGTGGTTTATTCGGTAAGGTGAACCTGCGAGGGAGGGCGCCCTGGTTGAATCCCCCCAATGTAACATCTTCAGGAGCTACCCCAGTTGAACACCCAGAGGGTCCCGGTTCAACGGGACAGGCAGGGCAGGGATTAGAACGGTCGGGAAAGATTGTTCCTCTTTTGATTGGCGGGTGGTTGTTTTGCTTTGGGATTGGGTATTTTTACTGGGCCACAAATGTGGCTGGTTCCTATTTTGCCTGGGATGTGAAATCCGCGTTGGTCTCTTCCGCCTTCACCTGGATGGGCAATGGCATAGGGGAGATGTTGTTATTTCTGGTCTCCCACCCCGGAAAGGTGGTTCAGGAAATGTTCGGTACGCCAGGCAAGGTTATTTACCTGATTGTCCTGTTTGGTTCTTTGGGATTTGTTCCGCTGCTCAGGCCTGTGGAACTCATTCCAGCCCTTCCCATATTGGGGATTTCTCTCCTCTCCAGATTGCACCATTATTATGGCTTTGGACATCACTACACGGCTGGTTTGATTGCCCCTCTTCTCGTTGCCTTTGCAATGGCAATACCGAGGGCAGTGGGTATATGGCAAAAAGTTGGGTTAAAGAAGGAAGGTTTTTGGGTCTGCATTTTTCTTTGCCTGCTTTTATCTCATGTCTTACTTTCCACCTCGCCGTTGTCCAGGCTATTCTGGACGGACAAGGTGTGGAAATACGGCTACAGGGCCTATATGCTTACAGACCGTGACAGAATAATCAAGAAGGCCCTGGAAGAAGAGATTCCTGACGATCCTGATGTGGCCGTCTGTGTGCAGAACACGCTCAACTTTAGCCGGCTGGCGGAGAGGAAATATTATCTGCTTTTTCCTGATGGGGTGATGGAGCCGCTGATGCATCCTGATCTCGCAAAAAGGGGGCAGTTAGTGCCCATATTGGCTGATTACGTGGTTTTAGACCTGAAGAGGCCCTGGTATCTCGGGGATAAGGGTTGTGATTGGTATTGGGGCGGGTGTCAGAATGACGCGATGGCTGCAAAATTCATGGAGTGGGTTGAGCGGACGAAGAGGGTCTTCAGGGGGGTCTTTGAGCAGGATGGGTTTATGATACTTAAGAGGACGGAAGGCACCCCGGTTGAATCCCTTTCAGGGTTCTCCTAGCGGAGAAATTCAACAGGGCAAGGAGATCAGAGGCCACCCCGATGAAATGCGCTTTGCCAAGTTAAATGCTACGCACTATGACTCCGTCAATTTAACCCGCCAGGCTGTGACTTCGTCAATTTCACGGGGCAGGGAGGACTGAGGTCGGGAGTCAGATGTCAGATGAAGGAAAGTTGGAAGACGATACAATGGGAAGGAAAGATGGGATATAGGTGGGTTGGGTGGATGTGGCGTGAATCAGGGTTAAAGGGGGCTTCTCTGGGGGCTGCTTTTGCAGTCCTTTTTTTTGTGTGTTTAGCCGAATACCTGTTTCCTGCCTTTGCAGCGGATAGACAAGAAGAGACAAACATACTTGTATCTTCTTCTCCGCCATCGTCGTCGGTCCGGTTTATACAGGGTGTAGAGGATGGCGTATTGTCACTGGAGAAGGATGTCACCTTTAAGGTGAAGGCCTATGTGGCGCCTGTGACCGTGCCAGAAGAGACGATTTATGCCCAAAGAGAGCTGAGCATACCGGAAAAGGAATTTGTATGTCCTAAATGGCCGTGCACCAGAAAATGGGAATTTGACTTTTCAGACAAGCCGGTATCTATCGCTGATTTTTCTGGGCTTCAGATTATCTGGAGCCAGTCGGTCTTTGGGGCGACCCCGGAAATAAGCGTGGACGCAAAAATCAAGCCTGACGGCGGTGACCGTGATCCCGTGGTTTTGAAAGGGCATTTCAGCGAAAAAGACGAACCCGTTTTGCGGCCCGTCAAGACAATTGATATAAAGGCGGCGGAATATGTTGAGAAGTCTACGGCCTATCTGGCCAGACGGGAGCTGGGGTTTGAGGCTGATGAGCGGTGGCGCTATGACCAGGACGGGGAGAACCTGGTGCTTCAGGCCAGGGTGGATCTAGCACTCAAAGAGGTCCAGGCGGTTCAGGTGTTTTTTGATCCTAAACAGCCGATTGAAGCGGTCCAGTTTTCGGTGGATACGGACGGGAATGGGAGGAGGGATATCTTTATCCTGGATGGGCAGACCAAACATAACGTGCACAAGGAGGGAAACAGATCGGTCCTGACGTTTGATCTGCGGGGCGCCATTAAGAACCTTGGCATTGACCCTGAAAAGGGGGTCCTCCAAGAGCCGATCGTATTTCTGCCCACGAACTTTCCTTCATATAAACGGGATATGCCCATAAAAAAGATCGTCTTTGCAAGTATCGAGCATGCAGAGGATGAGGAAATCATCAGGCCGAAGGTGGAGCATCGGGGGGGACAGTATTCGCTGGCGTTTAATTTTTCGGATGCCGTGGAAGGCCTGTCGATCTGGAATGGCCACTTAGACAACCTGAGCATTACAGCTCGATTGAACGGCCCCCAGGCTATCCGGTGGGATAAGGTACGGCTTTTTGACACCTGGGAGACACAGGTGCCGGTGCTGGCAAAAGAGCCAGAGAAAGTTTTTAAGGAGTGGGTTACACCCGAGGAAAGGGAGGAGTCCGTATTCGGGCCTCTAGAACGGATAAAGTCTTTTCGGCCTTTATTGGTGCAATCATTCCGGGAGACTTTGTCGAGAGTTCAGCAATCCTTTAGAGATACCTTCTTTGTTCTACCTCAAGGAAAGAATACGGTCCCAGGAAGCGATGGGAGATCCCAGAAGGAGGGGCGAGGTGGCAGACGTGGTTACCCAACCGATGAAGATGTTGAAAGCGTGCTGTTGCGTTTTGAGGATGACATGGTGAGAGGGAGATTGTATTCTTTTATCTCGGGGGCAATGGATAACAGCGTTGTTCAATGTGAGATGACAATTGAAGATCAGGGGAAGACTAAAAAGGTTCCAGTAAATCTTTTGCCTGGTTTCAAGAGATTGACACCGACTATCCAAAATGGAGCAAGGGTAAGGGATTTGGAGATAAGGCCCCCTGTATACATCAACCAAGGGGCTTTAGATTTGAATGTGGTGCTCTTTGATGTTCGAACAAGTTCATCAGGCGTAACCGCTGACAACAAAAATGCTGAGTGGTGGATGAAAGGCCAAGAGGTTCCACTTTCTTTACAAGGGGGCAGGTCATCCCTGGATGACAAGGGGAAACAGGTGTTTCTTTTACAAGAGGGGCATGGGGAGAATCGATATTCATACGTGCTGGATGTGTCCAAAGAGAATTCTATACTGCCTTTGGAATTTATCCTGCCTGGAAAACTACCCCAGCCGTGTGCCGCAACGCTCAAAATTAATGGCCGCAACACTGCGATCCCGTATGGTCCTTTCACACTTCCCCTGTCATCCTTTGGCCCTATCTCCGGTGAAGTTGAATTTGCTGTTGAGTATCTTGGGGATAAGAAAATAATTGAAATACCGGTTCCGAGAATCAAGTTTTTGGGCTTGAGGCGAACAGCAAAAGATGAAGTGAAGAACCTAGGCCTTCAGATTGACGGGAAGAAAAACGGCCTTACAGTTCCGAGAGTCCCACCTGCTGAAGGAGAATGGATCGATATGGGCTCGGTGGTTGTTGAGAAAGGCGAGCACGCCATCCAGGTTGAAGAGAACCCGTATTTCAGGATTAAGACCCTGCTTTTAGAGACGGACACCCTGCTTCCCTGGCCGCAGAAAGAGGAAGAAGAGGGTGAGGCAACGCCTTTTTGGAAGAAAATGGTTCTACTGGGGGTGAAATTTCTTGTTGTCGCTGGCTTGCTGTTCGTGATTTACCTCTCCAGATCGCGGATCGGAGCGTTCCTGGGGTACGTTTTTAGACCGATTCGAAACCTGCTTTCAAAGACTTACTGGCGACTGCCAAACCTGGCATGGACCATAATCTGGGCCATGCTGGGGGTGGGGCTCTATGGTGTAGGCCTGATGGATAGATCAAGCGGGGAGAATTATGGTTTTACCTTTGGTGGAATTGCCTTAGTTTTGGTCATATGGCACCTGAGCAGGGTGTTGAGGGATCGCATCTCAAGGCGTTTTCCCAAGGCGGCCGAATATATTTACAGGAGCAGGGGAACCCCGTTTTTTGCCTGGGCCATTGCGCTGCTGGTCGTGACAGCACTACTTTTGGTAATAGAGTTAGAGCCGGTTGCCGAGCAGGTTGCGGTTATTGTTTATTACCTGCTTGTGGTGGGTGTTGTTGGGGAGTTGGTTTCGTTGAGAAGAAGGGAGGGCGCCCCGGAGGGAGGTCAGAAATCGGAAGTCTGAGGGCTGAGGAGGTGGATACAGCATGAGCATTTGGGGAATTTTGGGTTTTGGGTGTTGAGTGATGGATGAAAAAAAGATTGATGAGCGTACGTTTGAGTTCGCCCTGAAGATCGTGCAAGCATATGAATTTTTGTTGACCAGAAAAGAGTTTGTTTCATCAAAACAACTTTTAAGGGCTGGGACATCGATCGGAGCCAATGTCTGCGAGGCACAGGCCGCCCAGAGCAGGAAAGACTTTACCTCAAAAATGGCTATAGCCTCTAAGGAAGCGAGAGAAACATTGTATTGGTTGCGCCTTTTAAGAGAGTCCGATTTCTTTAACGGATATTTGCCATTAGATGATATATGTTCGGAAATAAGATCAATTATCAACATTATCACTCGGATAGTCAAGACTGCCAGTGACAATAACTCAAAACCCAAGACTCAAAACTCAACACGAAGGAAACTGGGACGGAGGGCAGGGAGGACAGAGGGGAGGAAATGGGTGATCAGAGAAAAATGATCTCGGTGGTCGTGCCGATTTATAATGAGGGTTCAAATGTTGAACGTCTGTTGTTGTCCTTGCGTAAGGTGACTGGAGGACTCACGGCATATCAATGGCAATATGTTTTTGTAGACGATGGGAGCACGGATGACAGCCTCGAAATATTGGAACGTGAAGCGGCTGCGGATCCTGCCATAAAGGTGGTGGCGCTTTCGAGAAATTTCGGGAAGGAGATTGCGCTTACTGCCGGGCTTGAATCGGTGCAGGAGGGGGCCATTATCTTTATGGATGCTGATTTGCAGCATCCGCCCGAACTGATTCCCGAGTTGATCAGGGAGTGGGAGAAAGGGACGGAGATCGTCGCGACTATCCGCAATTCCATTAAAGACCAGTCTTTGCCAAGACGTATTGGTTCGTGGTTGTTTTATGCCTTAATTAATCGTATCGGAAATACAAATTTCGTGAGGGGGACCACCGATTTTCGTCTGCTGGATCCAGAGGTGGTGGCCGTATTAAAGAGATTTACGGAAAGGACTCGCCTGGTAAGGGGTTTGATTGATTGGACGGGTTTTAAAAGGGAACTTGTTCCCTTTGATGCACCGGCACGCACCGGGGGAAAACCCCGGTATAGCTACGTGAAATTGTTCAGACTGGCCATTGGAAGCTTGGCGAGTTTTTCCCTGTTTCCTCTGAGGGTGGCTGGCTACCTTGGGCTGTTGATAGTCGGCTTTAGCGGTGTGCTCCTTATTTACATGCTGTTGAATCAGTTTATATTTCACTGGACGGTCTTTACCCCTCTCGCGATCTTTGTGGTTGGAAATACGTTCCTTGTGGGTTTGGTTTTGTGCGCTCTGGGTCTTTTGGCCCTTTATATCGGCACGATTCATACCGAGGTGATCAACAGGCCCTTGTACATCGTGCGGAGGCGGATTAATTTTGATGGTTCGGATAAGTCGTGCTGAATGACAAATTTTTAAGAGGGAGTGCCCTCCTTTTTGGGGCAATGATGGTGGGTAATGTGTTTGGTTACCTTTTTCAGCTCGCCATGGGCCGCATGCTTTCTGTGGGGGCCTATGGCGAGATGAATGCCCTTATGTCCCTGATGGTGATTTTCGGGCTACCCCTTGCCACCCTGGTGAATTTCTTTGCGCGGGAGACATCTGTTTATTTCTCTAAAGGAGACCGCACAAGCATCAAGGGACTTCACCGGTTCGGGTTACTGAGAACGAGCTGGATTGGCGGTCCTGTTATTTGCGTGCTCGCACTATTATCCCCCTGCATAGGAAAATACCTTGGGGTCAGCTTTGACAAGGTGATCCTGATCTTTGCCTGTGTTTTTGTTGGCGCCCTGACAACAGTCAATACCGGTGTTATCCAGGGGATGCAGTACTTTCGGAGCCTCTCTTTTGTCGGCGCAGGGATGTCTTTCTTCAAGTTTGCGTTTGCTATTATTTTTGTATGGATCGGCTGGGGGATCTATGGCGCAATTGGGGGGCTTCTGGCAACGGGTTTGATGCTCTTGGTGTGTACCCAGTGGGTGGTCTTATCGAGCCTGCCCCATGAAAACAGGGTGTTTCATATTTCTTTTGGGGAGGTCTATAAATACGCAGGTGGTCTTTTTTTGGCCAATGCATTTTTCGGGGTGATGACCCAGGCCGATGTGATGCTGGTCAAGCACTATTTTTCCCCTCAAGAGGCGGGGCTTTATGCCTCTGCCGCGATTATGGGCAAGGCGGTAATGTATTTGCCGGGGGCTATCGTACTGGCCCTGTTCCCGATGGTTGCTGCCAACCAGGCTGCCGGTAGATCCTCGTCCGGGATGTTGGTCAAGGCGGTTTCGCTCACACTTGCCCTCTCAGGCGGTGGTGCAGTTATTTTGTATCTCTTCCCAGGGTTTATCATGGGGACCCTTTTTGGGGCGCGCTACCTCCCGGCTGCCGCCCTCACGGCGATATTCGGTGTGGCCATGCTGCCTATGGCCTTGATCTTGATCTTGATGAACTATCTCCTGGCCCAGGGTAGAATTCAGTTTGTTGGTTTCTTGGCGACCGCGGCTGTCGTGGAATTGGCAGGTATCCATTTTTTTAGTAACGACCTCCGAAACATCTTATATGTGATTATGGTGGCAGGGTTGACGGCCCTGTTTCTGATGACCTTTTATATCCTCTGGCAGTATCGCACAGCCCATCAGATAGAGAATTAGGCGCCTAAGTGCATTGATTCATTCGGAAATTTTTGTGCCGTCATGCATGATAGCAGGGAAGTTCGTTACAGTTTTATTATACCTGTGAAGGAGATAAATCCCTATGTTACGGAGGCCATTCCAAGGATTCTGGAGATCGGACGCTCAGACTACGAGATATTGGTATTTCCTGATGCAGAGGATCATGATGTCTCCTGGGAAAGAACAAGGCAGGTCGCGACAGGTCCGATTGGCCCTGCTGAAAAGCGGGACTTGGGGCTTCGGTACGCCAAGGGGGAATTTTTTGTGTTCATCGATGATGATGCCTATCCACGGAAGGATTTACTGGATGTCTTGGATCGCTCTTTTTTGGATGAGAGGATTGTTGCCGTGGGAGGACCGGCCATTACCCCGCCTGATGATACATTCTGGCAAAAGGTTTCAGGAGCGGTTTTTCTGAGCCGGTTTTCCGGCGGGTTTCCCGAGAGGTACTGGGCTTGTGGGAGGAAGAAGTTTGTTGAAGATTGGCCGAGTGTGAATCTTACTGTCCGGCGTGAGGGCTTTTCTCGTGTGGGTGGATTTGATTCGTCATACTGGCCTGGTGAAGACACAAAACTTTGCCTCGACCTTGTAAAGGATACGGGAGGGGAGATCCTATACAACCCTGAAGCGATCGTCTGGCATCACCGGCGGAGCGGGCTGATACCGCATTTGAGACAGGTCGGTCGATACGGACTTCATCGAGGGTATTTTGCCAAGCGGTTTCCGGAGACTTCGATGAAGGCATATTATTTTATGCCTTCTGCCTTTCTTCTATTTGTCTGTTTTGGCTGGGTTCCACTTGTTTTCGAGATTAACACGTATGCTACGATCTATTTCATCTTGTGGGTTGTTTACCTGGTTGCCTTATTTGTAGCAGTCTTTGAGATACATTCAAAAATGCATAGCATCAAAATTGCTTTGGCTACTGTTCCGTACATTGCACTGACGCATTTGTGGTATGGGTACCGGTTTTTGAAAGGCCTCTTGTTTACCAAAGACCTGAAGAGCAGGCTTAGGGGTTAACAAAGAAGCTGGGCACTATGAAAATCTCAATTTCATATCCGCCGTTGGAATCATCAAAAGGGGTGCCGCTTCTATCCCAGAACCGTCAGTTCCAGTGGTTCAAGAATCCCACTTACATCTACCCCATGGTCCCGGCTTATGCAGCCAGCCTGCTAAAGCGTAAGGGCTATGATGTATTGTGGGATGATGGCATTGCTGAGGAGCTTAGTTACAAAGCGTGGTTTGATCGTCTGAAGGCAGAGAAACCGAACCTTGTGATGATAGAGACGAAAACGCCGGTAATAAAGCGTCACTGGCAGATCATCAATGAAATCAAGCAGCAGTCAACCGGAAGCTGGCAGCCGGCAACTGTTCTTGTTGGCGACCATGTTACGGCGCTGCCCAGGGAGTCGATGGAAAACTGCCCGGTCGATTATGTGGTCACCGGCGGGGACTATGACTTTGTTCTCTCTGACCTCTGTGACTGCCTTTGCAGTTCCACTGTGACCGGCTCTAGGCCTTCAGGATTCGAGCCTATATTGCCCAGGGGGGTCTGGTATCGGCAGGACCGTGAGATAAAGAGCACCGGTCCACCTGACTACAATCACGATTTGGATGCCCTGCCTTTTATTGACCGAGATCTCACCCGTTGGAACCTCTATGCTTACAAAAACGGAAATTTCAAATATACGCCTGGCACCTATGTGATGGCAGGTCGCGATTGCTGGTGGGGAAGGTGCTCTTTTT
>CAZXCQ010000213.1:0-10648 GCA_964639275.1 uncultured Desulfobacteraceae bacterium
AACGAGACCACGCAACAGAACTCCGGCCAGCAGATCACCATCAGAAAGTTCCTCCGGCTTCCGGTCCTCTGCCACGCTGACTGTAGTATGTACCGTAATTCCTGATACTTAAGTTTTTACTTGACAGGTTTTTACCCTTGCTCGAGATAGTGGGTCAATCCCTCTTCTCCAAAAAGCTTCCGTCCAGTATATTCTTCTTCAGCATTGAGAGCGTATTGATTATCCAGTGTCTCGTCTTCGGACCAGTACTTGTCTTCCTGCTCAATGAGCTTTGAGATGATTTCTTGAACGATTTCAGGGGTTACTTTTGCAAAAGCCTCCGGTAACCGTTTGCGTAACCCCTCCATTGTAAAGTCACAGTGGTCAGCCATATAGTTCTTCACCACAGCCCAGCAAGTCTCGATGGGCTGAAGTTCAGGGTGATACGGAGGAATGCGCAGAATAGAAACATTTTGTTCGGCGGCAAGTTGATCCAACCGATACTCCGGCACTGGCGCCAATCGGGCGCATAGCTCAAACAGTTCTGATTTAAGCATGTCCTCACGGCAAGGATATCCATTACGCAGCAACCAGAAGGTCAATTCTTCCTTTGTATGGCTCTTCCACGGAAAAGATTGTTCGGACAAGACGTTATGATACTTGGCGTTATCCAGAATCACCAACGATTCAGATGCAATGTTCGGCAATAGTTGAGATCGAAACCATTTCGAAAAGTTCTCCCAATTCATTTGCCCATGGTAGTCGCCAGTACGCTTCTTGGCCTCGAAAACCAGCTGAGCACCATCAACCCAGCCATCCTTTGTGATCGCATGGACCACAATCAAACGCCGCCCTGCACCAGAGGGCTTGTTCACTAAAGGGCCATCTTCTTCAAGATACCAGGTAAAGGGGCTGGAATGATTCTTGTTGATATAGGTCTCGTCCAGGTAAACTTCGGGGCGTTTCAATGTCCCGTCCGGGTTCCGGTTGGAGCGTTTGGCCCGAAGGTATGCCCGACGCGCCACAATCACATAATCCTTCTCCTTCAGACTATTTCTCCTGCGCCCTTCTCCGTGAGTAAACCCCCATCTTTTGAGCGCCCGCCAAAGGGTCATCCGGGCAATATCAATGCCGTGCTCGGAGAAAAGGAAATGAGCAACGCGCTCAATGCTCACACGCTGACCATGTAAATTTTCCGATCGGATGAATTGCCGTACAATGGGTTGAATGTTCTGAAAAGTAGGCTCCGGAGGCCTCCCTGGACGCTTTGCCGGCAGAGCTACAACACTTTCACCCCTACGAGCATATTGAGCCATGATCCTTTTTACCGTGGCTATTCCAATACCCAAACCAGCCGCTGTACGTCCGGCAGGGTCCTTTGTTGATACGGTTTTTCCTGCCTTACGTTCTTCATCAAAATGTTGTTTTAACCAAATGACCATCTCGATCATCTCAGGTGTAAATTGTTTCCCTTGAACCGGCATCTGCCCAATCCCCCTGAAAAAGAAAAAAAATTCATTTTCCAGCCGGATTTTAGCATATAGCCTTCAAGATGTCAATACTAGTATCAAGACTTCCGGTATGGGCTATAGTTTGCGGGCTACACCGTGGTCGAGACCCTGCCATCCTATACGGCTGAGCGGTCGGGCTTCGAATGTGGAGGTCGCCTCTATGGTTTGTTCCGCAATATGGTCTTCATCGCTCGAGGGGCTTATGCCGAACCGTTCCTTGAGAAGCTCCACCAGGGCAGCGCGGACTTCCTTTTGGAGTTCAATAACATTCCCGAACCGCTTGTATTTCAGTCCATCGGCATCCAGTTCCTGGAGCAGCAGGGCGGCACTCTCTTCACGGGAAGTCTTGCGGTCGCCCTTGATGAATGCCAGGGTCGGGAGCTTCATTTCCTTGGAGCAGCGATACTCGATATGGGTGATCGAGAGGTCTCCAACACGGGTTCCATATTGAAGCCCCACAATGAGCAGATACACCTGGCAGCGTTCGAGAGCCTTGAGACATCCTTCCGTAGCCTTGTCGGGGGAGGCCGGCTCGAACTCGTAGAGTACCGGAACGTAATGCACTGAAAGAAAAGGGTCCGTATTGATGAGGTTCTGCACAATGAGGCGCTCGTCTTCGAGCTCCTTTTGCACCGAACTCACAAACACGCGAAGCTTGGCGCTCATCGTGGCACCTCCGCGCGCACAAGAAGATCAGTCAACTCGTAGTTCACGCTCGTCACCCCGAAATCCGGTTCCTTGGTAAATGGCTTACGTACATAATAAATCCGGCAGCCATCCTGGCTTATTCCGTATTTTGCCGCCGGATCTCCTATCTGCCAGGGATCAGCACTCGGGCTCTCTTCCGTAGGAGGCACCAGGACTATTGCCAGGATGAAAACATCCGGCTTGTTCAAGGCGCTTAGGATCTCAAAAGGGAGGTGGAGCCGACGATAGAGCTCATCCTGCCACTGGTCCACAAGGTTTCCAGGGCAGACGATCATACAGCGATCCAGATCACCCCGGACCATCAATTCCTTGATGAAAAGGCCGGCCATGATGGTTTTGCCGGCCCCGGGGTCATCGGCAAGCAGATAGCGAAGGGGCTGCTGGGGGATCATCTCTTCGTAAACAGCGGTAATCTGGTGAGGGAGAGGATCGATCAGAGAGGTGTGGACGGCAAGCAGGGGATCAAAGAGATAGGCCATTCCTATGCGGTACGCTTCAGAGACCAACCGAAGCATGGCCGCATCGGCATCAAAACTCCAGGATTGCCCGGGCTCAATGACCTCCAGGGCGGGTTCTCTATCCCGGAACAGGAGCTCATTTCCCGGACGCCCGGATGAGTCTTTATAGGTGAGTTCAACAACAGAGTCGCCGTGCCATTTGACGTTAATGATCGTCACCGGGCCATCCGGCCGGATGCCCTTTACTGTAGCTCCTTCCTTGAGATCTTCAAGACGGGCCATGCATTCCCCTCCTTTTTGTGAGCCCGTAATGAGCACGGTGCTATTTGCATGATATGGTAAGGAGATCCGAGTATTCAGATGCGGTCCGGCAACATATTCCCTCACGAGGTGTTCAGCAGGTAGAGTGCGAAATAAAGGGTGCCCATTGATTGAATGAAATTGAAAAACAAAGTGATCATTTGAAAACTTAAGGAAATTTACCTTAAATTAGCTCATAGATCAAGCAATTATGACGGCCATTACAGGCAGTTGATATTTTACCAGACAATAAATCCTTCTAATGGCCATACTCAAATCCATTCCGTTTTATCCATCATGGTCCCCCTTTGTGGGTGCTTTTGCCCTAACCTCTCGAATTTTCATAGCTAATATACTCTCTTTCGCCTCCGCTGACTATGTCTTTCCATCCTTGATGGATGATTTTTTCGTCCCTGGCCATTCCGCCGGGCGAAGATGCAGAGATGGAGGATCTGATCGTCGAGGGAAAGGGCGAAACCTGTGATCTTTTTGGACTCAAGGCGAGGATCTGTTCCTCGGCCAACGGAAGG
This sequence comes from uncultured Desulfobacteraceae bacterium, assembly GCA_964639275.1. Taxonomy (GTDB): domain Bacteria; phylum Desulfobacterota; class DSM-4660; order Desulfatiglandales; family Desulfatiglandaceae; genus CAZXCQ01. The sequence goes on from CAZXCQ010000213.1 coordinate 3,487, forward strand.
GTAGTTTTCGATCACCACCTCAACCAACTCCTCGCGAAGCGCCTCGTCCAGGAGGAGATAGTCCAGATAAGAGGAGTATGCTGATAGGAGGGGAAACATGGTCAGCTTTCTGAAGGACTGTTTGCGGCCAATTTTGATCTGATCCAAATATGACTTTATGACATTTTGCATTGGCATCACACCCTTTCCTTTGGATTTTTGGTCATTTTACCATGAGGTTTTGACAGATTCGGTCAAAAGCAAAAAAGGTTTTTGAGGTTTTTTCTGGTAAAATGATGCGGGTGTTGAAGGGAAGGCAAGAATAACATTGATAAATTTGTAAAATTGTGTTGTGATATCCAAGACATGCCTCTTACCCCAGTACGATGTTTAACACTTACGGGGCAGGCAGAGTACACGGGGTCACAGAGTTTTTTGACCCCAGTGAAATGCTTCTGCGAAGCAGAAATTTTATGGGGCAGGCAGGATTCACCCCAGTGGAATAGCCCTTCAGGATTACACAGGGCAAGCTAGATATCCAGGATCTGCGAAGGTAGGGTACTCCATATAAAGCTTCAAGCGATCCATAAAATCATCAATTTGGTCCCTCCGTGACTCTGAGTGCTCGAACGAGCGAAGTGAGTGAGCGAGAGATTTTCCTAAGAGGATTGCCATGGCAAGGGGAGACCAATTAGGGAGGCAGTGGAGGATCATCCAGACGTTGATTTCTTCCAGGAGGGGGAAATCGGCTGCTGAACTGGCATCGGATGTGGATTGCCACCCCAGGACCCTTTACCGGGATCTCGAAGCCCTGCAGGTGGCCGGCTTTCCCATCTACACCGAGAGGGTGGAGGGGAAGAACCTCTGGTCCCTGCTCGATACGGTAAAGCATCAGATCCCCGTTCCTTTTACCCTGCCTGAGCTCATAGCCCTCTATTTCAGCACCGACATGCTTAAGGTCTTTAAGGATACCGTGTTTTACGATTCCCTCGAATCCCTTTCACAGAAGGTGAAAGCCACGCTTCCGCCAGAATCCCTGAAATATGTGAAAAACATGGAGCAGACCCTACAGGTGGGAATCAAGCCGTACAAGGAATACAGCAAATTCAAGGAGATCATAAACCGGGTCAATGACGCGGCCGTCAACCGGAAATCCATCGAGATGGTGTATTACACCATGAGCCGGAAAAAGGAGACCAAACGGAAGGTGGACCCTTACCGGGTATGGTTCTTCAACGGGACCTTTTACCTCATCGGCCACTGCCACATGCGAAATGAGGTCAGAATCTTTGCCCTGGACCGCATAAAAATGCTCCATCAGACAAAGGATACCTTCGAGATCCCGGAGGATTTCAGCTTTGAGGAATTCATCAGGCCCAGCTTCGGGGTATTTCAGGGCGAACCCATGAGGATCAAAGTCTGGTTTTCCCCGGATGTGGCCGGTTACATCAAGGAAAAGATCTGGCACGAGAGCCAGGAGATCCACCCCCAGGCCGACGGCTCCATCATTTTCGAGGCCGAGGTGGCAGGGACCGAGGAAATTAAATTCTGGATCATGAGCTGGGGCTCCCATGCCCTGGTCCTCGAACCGGAATCCCTCCGGGAAGAGATCAGGACGGAGGTTGAGAGCTTGTTCAATAGGTATGAGAAGGAGGGGGTCACGGAAGAGATAGCGAAAAAAAGTTGAATTTTTACTCTGATACCCCTAAAAAATTTAGGGGTATTGCATTATTTCATCAAGTATTCGCTTGCAATTAGACCACCAACTTGATATTATGCATCATTACCCCTAAATAATTAAAGGGTGATGATCATTATTATCAAGTCTGGGGCTGGATATGAAGCTGCAAGATTTCTTTTCAACACACCCGGTGTTCACCTATGAGGAACTCGTCGAATTCCTCGCCACCCAAGGCTCCCAAAATGTCAAAACTCGCGAATCGATTCTGAACCACTATATAAAAACCGGGCGCCTCGTTCGGGCGCGACGTGGGCTCTATCTTACCGTGCCCAGGGGGCACACTCCTGAAAAATGCCCTGTTGATCCCTATCTCCTAGCATCAAAGATGACCCCGGATTCTGTGCTTGCCTACCATACCGCCCTTCAATTCCACGGGAAGGCCTATTCTGTGCACGAGGAATTCCTGTATTTGACCAGATCGAGAAGCCGTCCATTGAATTTCCGGGGCCAGAGATATCGAGGGGTCGCTTTTCCTAAAAAGTTGATAGAAAAAGAACTGGCCTCCTTTGCCGTGTCACTGGTTGAAAGGTCAGGGCTTGACGTTCGGGTGACCACCCTGGAAAGGACTCTTGTGGATGTGCTGGACCGTCCTTCCCTTGGAGGAACCTGGGAAGAGATCTGGAGGTCTTTGGAGTTGGTCGAGTTCTTTGACCTCGATAAGGTGGTTGAGTACACCATGCACCTAGGCAATGCGACCTCTGCCGCAAAGGTGGGGTTTTTCCTGGAGCAACATAAGGACACATTGATGCCCGATGCAGATCACCTTGACCGCCTCCGCTCACATGTACCGGTTCAGCCCCACTATATGGTACGGAATGGACGGAAGGCGGGCCGCTTTGTAAGAGGGTGGAATTTAGTCGTGCCTCCCGAGATATTCGAAAGACGATGGGAGGAGATGCTTTGAGGCTCTCACGAGAAAGGATCCTCGCCGAGGCTGAATCGACTGGTTTTCGGCCTGAAGTTTTCGAAAAGGTTGCTCATCTATTTTCCTTACTTCAAAGTATCTGGAGACATCCTTTTCTCAAGAACCGACTTGTGCTTAAAGGCGGCACAGCGTTGAACCTGTTCATCTTCGACCTTCCCAGGCTCTCCGTGGACATAGATTTGAATTATGTGGGATCACTTGAAAAGGAAACCATGCTGAAGGAAAGGTCGAAGATTGATGATGCAATCAAAGCAGCCTGCCAACGTGAGGGATTGATGGTGCGCCAGTCTCCGACGGAGCATGCAGGCGGTAAGTGGTTGCTCAGATATGAAAGCGCTTTTGGACAGGGCGGCAACTTGACCATTGATGTCAACTTCATGTTTCGTATCCCCTTGTGGCCGGTAACCCTGTGGGATTCGCGTACCGTGGGGTCTTACAAGGCGGAGCGGGTGCCCCTGCTTGACGTTCATGAGATAGCTGCAGGCAAGCTATGCGCCTTGCTTTCAAGGCAAACCGGTAGAGACCTCTTTGATGCGCATCAATTGCTCACGCAGAAGATCATCGAACGGGATCGCCTTCGCCTTGCTTTTGTGGTTTTCGGTGCCATGAACCGGAAGGACTGGCGTACTGTCTCAGAAAAGGACATCGGTTATAGCGCAAACGAACTCATGAATGAACTTATGCCTGTTCTTCGTTCTCATGAAATAAATGATGATTCCGATCGTGAAGCATGGGCTTTCCGTCTGGTCGATGAATGCCGCAAAGCCGTTTCCCTCGTCTTGCCATTCACAGAAGGGGAGCGTAAATTTCTTGACCGCATCCTGGACCATGGGGAGATTAATCCCTCATTGATAACCAGGGATGAAGATATGGCGGATAAATTACGAAATCATCCTGGCTTGAAATGGAAGGCCTTGAATGTAAGGGAATTTAAGGGAAAAGGGTAGGGCAAATCAAATCCAATGGCTTTTTAAACCATACCGAGGCGTCATAGTCCTGCCATTTGTTGTTCCAATTCCTTTTCATATCTCTCCATTTCCAACAGCGTAATTCTCAAACAGCCCTGGATCTTGGTGCGCTTTAGATTGCCTTCTTCAATAAGACGGTGGACGGTCCTCACTGAAATCGGAAAATATTGGACCTGTGCGGTTAGATCTGAAATATCGGCATTGGACCGAAGAAATCCTCTTTGTGTGTTAAACTCCTTGGTTCTGAAACATGAAACGTGATGAGTGAAGACCAATTCACGTTTCACGTGTTTGACCGGACGACTAATGTGCTCAAATCCAGCTATTCCTAGAATGCGATAAACTAGCCACACAAGTCCAAAAATTTGGACCTGTGCGGTTAGTATTTTCATGATTTCAAGCAGCGAGTTTGAAGGCAATGGTTCTTTGTTCAAACCATTTCGAACTCTCCTCGTTTCTTTTCAGGGCTGTAATGGCTGCCAGGGCTGACGATCCCTCTGGTGACCAGGACATCCCGTTGTGTTTCTGGCGTTGAGAGACGACCAGATCATTCATCTTTTCCCCGATGCTGCTTGAATTGCGCAGCCCCAGTCTTTTTCTCAAAGCGTAGCATGGAATATAGGGGTGATTTCTTTCAAGATATCCTATTAGTTTCTCCATGTGTCCTATGTTCTTGATTTTATGGGGCTCCACCGCCTTAAGCACATCTATTGCCCGTTGCGTGAGCCCGTTCCACAGCAGCGGCATGATATCCCTGAGGACCTGGTTGCGGATGTGTCGTCCCTTAAGAGCCAAGCTCAACTGCTCCTTGCATTTCTTGGCCAGATGATACCAATCAAGAATCATCCCGAAATTGGATTTGCAGGCAAACATCTTCACGATGGTATCGATTAAGCTTTTGTGACCATCCATGAAGAACTGAAACCGCCAGAGTTTCAGACCGTTGCTCAACAAAAACGCTGTAAGAATAGTCAAGGCGGTCTTGAGCCCCAGAGCAGTCAGCGTATATTTCTTGCCGATGGACTCGACGTGGATGACCGTATTGTGTACATACTTTCTCTTAGGTTCATCCTTACGCCCGCCCTTCACTCGTCTGTCTTCTTGCCTTTTGGGTGTTACGTCGTCGATACTTACCTTTGTTGTATGTTGTAGTGATTCATAGCCCACGGGATTGGCCAGTATCTCAGAGACAGCTACATCTTCAGGCAATGACATCTTAGTCAATTGTTCCATTACCTGTTCGGTTGGCGCCATCACCGGGGTGGTCCCTTCGTCGATTTGCTCCGACCCTTTGTATTCTCCCTGCTCTGTAAATGAATGTCGGATTAGAATTCGTTTGGATTTCTCCCTTACAAAATCTATCAGTTCTGATCCTTCTCTTTCAGTAGCCTCCTGTAATGTACGGTGTGGTGTTCCACCTTGCTCTTGGTGTCGGATTCGATTGATCAGTGTCGCTGTCTTTCGGAACGACTCCTCGGTGTCGCCATAAATCATAGCGATTTCTTTGAACCCACTTGTCCTGTAAAACTCCTTGCCTTTCAATTTCCCGAACACGTCTCGGGCGGTATTATATCCCCTCTCATCACCCATACTGACACTATGGGTCAAAAAATCAAAGCGGCCGATTTCCCCATCCACACGATAGGGATGCGGATTCGTAACTATCGCTTTTGGCGGCCCCTTTTCATGTGCTTTTTTTTTGAGATGTCCGATAAATGCTTGGATACGGCCTCACGAATTGTCGGATAAGCTGTAAGCAGAACGGACTTCTCAACATTGTCGATGCTGATCGCGTCTTTTTCGTCGATTGTCATTGAGAAGTCCCCCTCCCCATCCTTTTCAACACCACCTGCCTCAGCATCATCGCATTCGACTAGTTCAACCTTAACCCTGATCTTGTATTTGCCCATTTGGTAGACCCTCCCGTCTCAGGAGACTAAAATTATCCACCAAATCATGGCATTAATAACGCTCGGAGTCCAGCGGTTTCTTCTGCCTCTATTGGCCCTCACTCCAATAACCTTTAACTTGTTGTTAAAACAGACTAAATATTAACCGCACAGGTCCAAAATATTCTGCCACCTCCTTGACGTCCCGTATGGCTCCAGGAAGTGGGTCCCATCCATTGGCTGTTGTTTCCATTCCCAACCACCAACGCATACGAACCTCTATTGTCGGCTTATTTTATATGCTTCTTTTTTGGAGGGGGTGGTTCAATGCCGTGGTGGTCCTGAATATAGGTGAGTATCCCATTGGTGATGAAATTGGAAATTGAGCGCCGTTCCTTGGTGGCATACTCCTCGATAAACTTTTTTATCTCCTTTTCCAGCCTGATATTGACTAAGATTTTCATACCTTCTTTTTAACCAATCTGTAAGAAGATGTAAACAAGACATTGACTTTTATAAATTGAAGTACTACCGTTACGATAGATACTAGATAGTATATTTATAGCGTCTACCAGACCTAGACCGGGCGTGAAGTAGGTACCTACCCAAACCACAGGACGATGAAAACTCCATCACCAAAAAGAGGCTTGAAAGCACCCATGGCCGTGAGGTCTTTGAGAAGATTTCGCCGAAAAAGGGTGTTGACATACTATAAATAGCATACAAACAATACAGTCAGTTTTCCAAAAACCCTGAAGCTGAAAAATTCAACCTGCCAGGGATATCGAAGGATTATTAAAAAACACCTTCTTCCGAAGTTCGGAGGTAAAAAACTGGATGAGATCACCTCCAGGATGATAGGGGATTACGTCTATCTTGGCATGAAGGAAGGGTGGCGGCTTCAACAGCCAGAAACATCAAGAATTGCCTAAGCTCGATTTTGCAGCATGCCTATAACCCAGATGGCTACATCCCCGTAAATCCGGCCAGAGGCATCCGGATTTCTAAGCCCGAAGACGAGGTGCCGGCCAGAGAGCCCGATCCATTAGGCTGGGAAGAGAGAGATATCCTGGAAGCAGCTTTTTGGAAACACTCACCAAGGTTTTACCCGTTGGTAGTTTGCGGATTTAGAACGGGCTTAAGAATTGGAGAATTGATAGCACTGCATTGGCAGGATCTTGATTTCCACAACAAATTGCTATTGGTCCAGAGAAATGTTGCCTGGGGCAAAATCACAACCCCAAAAAGCCACTCAAGTGAAAGATATGTCAGGATGACTTCCCAATTGATCGAGCTGCTAAAGCGCCACAAAAAGGCACTAAAAGAGGAGAAGTTAAGAAAGGGATGGGAAGCAGTGCCGGAATGGGTCTTTCGCAACCAGAAATAAAAAAGGGGTTGCCGATATTGGCCAACCCCTTGATATTATTGGAGGCGGCAACCGGATTCGAACCGGTGAATAACGGTTTTGCAGACCGCTGCCTTAGCCTCTTGGCTATGCCGCCCTGGATTCTTGATGGAGCGGGAAACGGGACTTGAACCCGCGACAACCACGTTGGCAACGTGGGGCTCTACCAGCTGAGCTATTCCCGCAAGATCGATTTGACGATTATTTTACATCAGAAAGAGGCTTTGTCAACAAAAAAACCGACGGATTAACCTC
>CAZXCQ010000214.1:0-7370 GCA_964639275.1 uncultured Desulfobacteraceae bacterium
CTTGCGATTGAGGTGCGGCCAAAGATGACCCGAAGATGGGATGCGAAAATGTGAAGTCATTTCTGCGCAAGCCCTTAGTGCCAATTTTGAAAAAAGGTAACACTTTAGCTGTTTGAAACCAGGGCGATGGGGATTCCGTTTTGAAGGGTGTATAACTCGCCCGTAAGAGAGCGTAGAAAAATCACGCGCCATAGGAAGAAATAGGGGGCAGTATTTCAGGGAAAGTCTTATGGTTCTTGGCGACCTCGTTCTCCGTGATTTCTCAACGCTCTCTAACGGTCTCAGACAGGGATACACCCTTCAAAACGGAATCCCCATTGCCCTCCCCGAGTGCCACTTTTGAAAATAGCTAAATTGATAGGGGGGGTTAAGAGATATCAGACAAGTCCCCAAGACCGCTGGGCCATGTCATATTACACACCTTTACCCTGGTCTTTGATCTGTTGCCCTTCGATGATACCGGATAAAGTGGGCAAGGGCGCGTGACGCCCTTTGTATGTTCGGATAGACAGGGATGCCGGCATCGCGGCATTGTTCTTGTGCCTTGAGCACCGCTTCCACCCGCCATGGGGTGGTCGTGTCTCCAGAGTTGACAAAGATGATCATCGGCTTTTTGGCATCTCGGGCAAGACTGATCAAAAACGCGAGATTCTGGTTGTGGCGTTCTGCGCCCTGCGGATAATCAAGGAGCCAGATGGCGCTGCTGTTTCCGACCAAGAGGTCTGCTCCGTCCCATTGTATTCCCATTTGAAAGGCACGAACCATCGTCTCTACATCTCCCATCACTGACGCATCCATGGGATTTGAGATCAATGACCAGACCTCGGGTGCAAACAAACGGATCTCCTCCATCATCTCCGGTGGCAGGGGTGGCACCTCAAAGCCGTCCAGCTCACACGCATCGGCAGCCGCCACGCTCCCTCCTCCCCCTCCGCCCATGACCAGCACCCTCTGGCCTGTTGAAGGTGGCAGAAATTGAAAGGCAAGAAGGACGTCGGCCATCTCCTGCATCGAATGGACGCTCACCACCCCGAACTGCCGGCAAACGGCCTCCCACAGGGGCGACTCTCCACTCATCGAGGCGGTATGGGAGATCACTGCCCTGGAACCGGCCCTTGTCCTCCCCGCCTTAAAAAGAACCACCGGTTTTTTGCCGTCTGCTAGCCGGAGGAGGTCCAGAAACCGCCTTCCCTCCTTTACGCCTTCCAGATACATGGCGATAACCCTGGTGTGGGGGTCCTCAAGAAGGTAGTCCAGAAAGTCCGATTCATTGAGGTCTGAGGCATTTCCAAAGCTGATTATCTTGCTAAAACGGAGCCCCCTTCCCACCCCCTGATACTCCAGATCCGCAGCATTTCCGCCGCTCTGGGAGGCAAAGGCCACTGTCCCGGCCTCCCTTGGAAGGCTAAAACGAAAGGTTAGACCGACATCCGGGCAATACAGACCCATACAGTTTGGCCCAATAACCCTTACTCCCCCTTGCCGTGCCCGCTGAACCGTCTGTCTTTCGAGACCCAGACGATCCGCCAGCCGGGTCTCTGCCATTCTTGCGGTGAAGAGATGGAGGGAACGGACGCCCTTGACCACACAATCCTCCACAAGCGAAAGGATCTGGTGATGGGGGATACAGGAGATCACATGATCCACCGGGCCGGTTATCTGGCGAAGGGTCTTATGACAGGGTACGCCAAGGACCTCCTGCTCATCGATGCTGACCGGGTACACGGGTCCATGGAACGGGAATTCCAGGAGCTGCCGAAGATATCTAAACCCCTGGCTTTCAGAATTCTTTGAAACCCCCACCACGGCCACGGATCTGGGGTTAAAGAGGCGATCCAGGGGATGTTTGCAGGTCTCTTGTGATGTATTCATAGGGGTTCTCTTTTGCTTTGGAATCGACAGGACAGAAAGGCAAAAAGGCCTTTTTGTGGGCAGGAGTATAGGCAAGAGTGGTTTGTGAGTCAATAGACTGGATCGGGCCTTGACTTCTCCTCTTTAATGGATTTAACTCGTGGGCCTCTATCAGTAAGGAGAATCCAGGGGTGACCGAGTGAGTTTAGAGACGGGTCTGAATAACAAAGGGACAGGGGTCAATCTGAAAATGATTTTTTCGCTGACCCTCGTCCATTTTATCGGCGACTTTTACGCCTCATTTGTCAACCCGCTCCTTCCTTTGTTTGCGGATCGGTTTTTCCTCACCCTGACAGAGGTCGGGCTCATCACTGGAATAAGCCGAATCCTGGCCTTTGTTGTGCAGCCTTCGGTAGGCTATATCGCCGACCGCTACCGGCGACGCATATTTGTCCTTGGCGGCCCCTTGCTGGTCATCCTCTTTATCCCCCTTACAGGGGTGGCTCCCAGTTTCTTGATCCTGCTTCTGTTTATATCCCTGGGGTCAACCGGCCAATCCATGTTCCATCCACCCTGTGCCGGTATAGTGTCCACCTATTCGGGAAGACACCTGGGTCTGTCCATGTCTGTCTTTATCCTGGGTGGGACCCTTGCCTTTGGCATCGGACCGCTCTTTATCACCTCCTATGTTCAGTCCTACGGCCTGGACGCCACCCCGTTGACAATGGTCATCGGTCTTGCGGTCATGGCCTTTCTCTTTATGACGGTGCCCAATCCGGGTCGAGAGGGATTTGTCACCCTTGGGTTTATTGGGTCTATCAAAGAGGTCCTGGGGGGAGTCTGGAAATCGATTGTGCTTATCTGGTTAGTGATGGTACTGCGGGCCTTTGTAGGCCAGTCCTTTTTGACCTTTGTCCCGATCCTGTACGCCAAGGAGAACTATTCCCTGGTCTCGATCGGGACTATCGTGTCTCTATTTACCGTAGGGGGGGCGATCAGCGGTCTTCTTGCCGGGCATCTGTCGGACAGGATCGGATACAAGCCGATCTTTTTTGTCTCGTATATCCTCTCAGCCTTGTGCCTTTACCTCCTGCTCATTGTTCCAGGAGACTGGGTGTACCTCAGCGCCTTTTTTGCAGGGTTTATGGTCCTGGCCTCCCTGCCGCTGGGGGTGGCAATGGCCCAGGAGTTGGCCCCGGGGGGGAGATCGATGGTGTCGAGTTTTATGATGGGCCTCGCCTTTGGGGCCGGGGGGATGATGACACCCCTTACGGGGAGGCTGGCCGATATCTTTTCAATTCGGTCGGCCCTGGCCTGCGTGGCGATAGTGCCTTTGCTGGCAACCGGGTTCATTGCCCTGTTCCCCGGGAAGAATCAGATGCCTCGGACCCCGGCCGATTGATCTGTTTATTAAATCAACTTAGATGCCCTAACACCGGCCGTTTTAGCCCATTACCAAGCCCTTTCCCTTCTTGTAAGGCTTTATCCCTTTGAAACCAGTGCAATGGGGGAGGTCTGAACCCCCATTGCACTCTCCGGGCGCTGGTTTTGAAAAAGCTAAATTGTATTGACCCTTATCTGATCATACAACTATCCAGTTAGGATCACGACCAAATCTGACAAACTCGCATTTGGACTATCCTGTGATCAATTGGACTATCTTGTGATCAATAACAGTATCTTCAATAGTTGTTTAACGGAGATTTCTTAGTATGCAGAATGATATTATACACGCGGTCTGAAAAAAGTGCGTATGTTTTCCATGCCTGATTTTTGCCTTTGAAAGTTCGTGTAGATAATTATGCGCAAGTATTTATGACCGTGTGTATAGTTAAAGGTGAATTCAAGGATACATATCGTATGTGTGGGTTCGACGAGATGCGAACCTACAAAGACAATCATTCACTTTTCATGGAGCGAAAAAAGGAAGACTGGAAAACATATCTTTCACAATTTGAGGGCCTACTTTCCACCTGCCATAAATGTAGGAAATCATAGTTTCCTGTCTCCAGAAGGTGGCAAGCTTTGAGCCTCCAGTGGATATTTGTAACTACTCGGATGTTTTTTGGTTTTGGGGGAGGTGAGCCCGCATGAGTCCAGAAAATCATACCCACAGACTCTCTTCCATCCTAAGTGGACATACGGAGGGCTAGAGCCGGTTCATGAGAGAGGACGAGGAGGCCACCGGCCGTACCATATTTCAATTGGGGCCAAGACTCTAGGTTCAATTGTCTCACCGGCTTATCTCTTGAATAGGGGCATCAGGTCCTTCGGCAAGGCGGTCATCGTCTCGTGAATAGATTGCAGTGAATTGAGTAGACGGGTATACATCATTGCGAGTCCGATATTCTCTCCCAATATAAGGAGAGAGTCTACGTCACGCTCAGAGATGTCCCAGGCTTGATTATGATATAATCGTAACACTCCCACAGTTTCACGGTAAAATAGAATTGGAACAGAGACAATCCCTCCAATGCCCTCCTCTACGGCATCCTGGGGATACTGTAAGCGATCGGTTTTGGTCACGTCCCTGATAACAATCGGTTTTCCACTTTGTGTGCAACCGATGCTTTTGTCCGCCAGGATTGGCCCCTTGTTTAGGTAATTGTTGCTCAACCCAAAACTGGCCAGGACTTCAAGCTCTTCTGTCTCCGGGTTGAGGGCAAAAATGGTGCAGCCCTTGATTTCAAGGACCCCGACCAGCAAATGGGCCAGGTGATCGGCCATGATTTCCATATTATCAGATTTTGCGATGGCCCTTGTTACCGCCTTAAAGATATCCATGCTGATTTTATCTTCCCTGTCCATGGGATTTCTCCTTGCTGGTTACATGCCATGTTTTGAGGCCAAATTGGGTCATGTGACAATGCACACAGTCGTTTCCTTTAGGTTGTTCACAACCTTATTGAAAACACTGGTAGTGAAATAGCGTGTAACTCTTCCAGGTTTATGATTTATGATAACGAGATCGAAACGGCCCTCGTAGGCGAGATCCACGATTTCACAGGCAACTTCCTTTTTCCTCGGCTTGAAGACATAATGGATCTGATCCTCAGAGAAGCCGTTGTCCAGGAGTTTTTGCCCAGCAGCTTTGAGGTCGGCCTCCTGATCCTGAACCCGTTGCCTGAGGGAGATTAGACCCCCTCTCAACCTGTGCATGACCGGACTGTCCTTCATTTCAATTTCCGGAGGAGGAGCGTACGCATGAAATAGGGTAATCTCAGCCTCTTTCAAATGGGCGAAATGACGGATGACAAAATCGAGTGCCCTTTGATCATAGTTGGTGAATTTGAAGGGCAATAGTATCTTTTCGCTGGCCATTTTTGACTCCTTTCTCCCTGGTTTTCATTTATTTCATTCCTGGTATATACTAAGTTCTGGGAAGAGATGATAACCCTAGTACTTCCAGATTCAGGCCTTCCAAATCCGGGGGCCTTTATTCGGCAATATATTTTAGCCCAGGAGTGGGAGATACAGATCCTTTGGATGACCAGCCAGACAATCCTTCGGTGCCGATGAAAGGAGTAAATGAAAATGGGATTGAGATGCCCTTATTGCCCGTCCTTCTTCCCGGTGAGGTCTTCCCTTGCGACTTTTTTTATTTATACCCCGATGTCGCACGAAATTCAAGAAAAACCTTTCGGGTGCTAAGAGGGCATGTAGAGGGTGTTGGAGTATTCCTGTGGACTTCTTATATGGGGACATTCTTGATATATTGACATGGGACGATGAGGATCGGGAGTCTTTCTCAGATTGGCTTGGCGGCATTTTGCTGGAAAGCGCCCCTCCCTGCTATGCATGGTCGTTGTTAGGCAATCATGGTCATTTTCTTTTCAGGACCGGGGAGGTTTCTATCGCCCGCGTGATGAGAAGGGTTCTGACGGCCCATGCTGTGACCTTCAACCGGGGACATCGTTGTCACGGGCATCTTTTTCAGAACCGTTACAAATCAATTTTATGTGAGAAATGCATGGGGTCACGTTTGACTCTTTGTCACAGATGATCATAATTTTTTAGCAGTTTTTTTAGCTTTCGATCCTCCAGTATTTGGTCATTTCTGCCTAACTATGCTGTTTTTAGTCGTGCTGCACACCATTAACAGTCAGACATAGACCCCTTTATTTTATCCGTTTTATATCAGGGTAGTCAGCAACAGTCAATCGTAGATTTGACCCCTGCTGATTCGGAAACCTCAAACTGGGTCAGTCCATCTTGTCAAGGGCATCCCCGACCGAGGTCAAGTCTCCTCATACCCGTAACAGATTCCGGCGGAACCAAATCCGAATCTCTGAATACAAAACTCGGAGCAGATCCCAATGACCAAAATTCGAAGAACCGAAACAAAAGCTCTAAACCTGAGGCCACGTTTTCGAAGACCTGAATATGGCATTTGTTCAAAATTACATGTTCCGGCTTTCAAATCTAAGACACTAACTCAACTCTGGCGCGATGATGATCTCCACCCGCCTGTTCTGAGCGCGTCCTTCCTCCGTCTCATTGCTGGCAACCGGCTCATAAAGAGCCCGGCCAACTGCTTCCATCTTTTCCGGCTCTATACCGCTCTTCCACTGAAAATAACGAACCACTGAGGAGGCACGGGCAGCTGAGAGTTCCCAATTTGAAGGGAACTTGTCTCGGTACTCTTTCATGATGGGGATATTGTCGGTATGGCCAACTACCCTGATTCCTTTGTCTTTGACATTCTTAAGTACCACCCCGACCTTTGCCAGAATCCTTTTCCCCTTAGGCGTGATGCTTGAGCTGCCAAATTCAAACAGGATTCGGTCCACAAAAGAGACAGAGAGCCTCTCACCGAGCTCCTGGATGAACACCTCCTGTTTTTCAATCTGATTCTTAAGGTCAGAAACCAGGGCAGTGTAAGTGGACTTTAATTGCCCGATTCTAGACTTGGCCAGGGCCTTCTGTCTTGAGAGTTCCACGAGTTCCTGTTCGAGCCTTCCTTGCTGCATTTCTCCTGTGGAGAGGCGATCCTTGAGGGACAGGATGCGGGACCGGAGCCCCTCGAGCTCACCCTTAAGCTCGGTGATCTTGACATCTCTGGTCTGAAGCTCCCCCTTGAGCTCGGAAATAGAGGCCTCGTAAGCAGATTCCAGCTGAGCTACTTTGACCTCGGCCGCACTCCGCTGTTCCAGGAGATCCGAGATCTGACTTTGAAGCTGCTCATTCTCGCTTTGACCCCGTGCGACCTCCCCCTTCAGGGACAGGATCTGGGACTGTGCCTCCTTAAACTGCTCCTGAAGCCGGCTGATGTCAGTATCCTTGCTCCGGAGCTTCCCCTCGAGATCGGAAATAGAGGTCTCGTAGGTGGACTTAAGCTCACCGGCCCTGGCTTCTACGGCAGACTTCTGAACCTGAAGCTCCGAAACCTGCTTCTTAAACGCTTTGATATCACTGTGAGCCTTTACGACCTCACCTTCAAGGGAAAGAACCTGGGCCTGGGCCCCCTTAAACTGCTCCTGAAGCCGGCTGATGTCAGTATCCTTGCTCCGGAGCTTCCC
>CAZXCQ010000214.1:7470-10634 GCA_964639275.1 uncultured Desulfobacteraceae bacterium
CTCGAGATCGGAAACGGTGGCCACATGACTCGATGTTAACTCCTTCAATTCGGCCTCGAGGCTGGACTTCCGAGCCAGAAGTTCTGAGACTTGCTTTTGAAGTTTCTGGCGCTCTTTTTGGCCCTCTGCGAGCGCGCTCTCTAGTGAGAAGACACGAGACTGGGACCCTTTGAGTTTTTCCTGAAGCTGGGATGCTGCGTCCTTTGAAGATGAAAGGTCCTCCGCGAGAGCTCCTTTTTCCTTTTTTTCTGCCTCAAGTTCACCCTTCAAAGCGTTCATTCTTGTCTCAAGTTCAGAGAGTGCCTGATCTTTCACCCTTAAAGTATCCTCGAGCTGAGACACGCGTTCTTTGGTGGCCTCAAAGGTCTTGAGTTGTTCCGCATCCTTGCCCACTTGCTCATGAAGCCTAGAAGTTTCCTTTTTCAGTTGAGTGACCTTGGCGTCGAGCTTTGATAGTTGGGCCTGACTCAGCCTAAGGGCATCTTGCGCATCCATATATTGCCCATAGACAAATAAGCCCAAAAAGATAGCTGCCGCCAGTAGCACCGCCAACACGAGCACGGCAATATTTTTCATTTCGTCCTCCTATCCTTAGGGGCTCATGATTGGGCAGGCCAAATCCGCCCGTAAAAACACAATCTCTTTCATGACCCCCTCCTCGTCCATCGCGTCCTTAAAAAAGGTATGGTACAGATGATCTGTCATGAAGACACAATATTCCTAAAGCCTCCCCCCGTCAACTCAGGGCCAGCTCTATTCTGAGGAGATGCTTGAAGCCACAAAATACTGAAAAGTGCCGGGCCCAAAACAGTGATATGCCAGACCGAACGCGGCCACGTAGGCCCCTGAAATGAAACAATCGTCAAACGGCATCTAAGAAAAGGATCTATCTGGTTAAGGAGGTAATCAAAATCAAAGCAACTGGATCTAGGCATTCATCTGAGCCGAGGATTTATGGAGTAAAAATATACCAGGAGAAATAGGGCGCTTATTCTTTTTCTGTCAGGCATTCTGGAGTGTTCAGGCTGGGTGACTATGAAGAATTTGATTTGGAAGTCAAGTCAGCGACGCTGGTCCGGCGAAGATAAAGTTTCTTAGCTTTCGATCCTCCAGTATTTGGACATTTCTGCCTAACTATGCTGTTTTTAGTCGTGCTGCACACCATTAACAGTCAAACATAGACCCCTTTATTCTTGAGCTTTTTTACCTGAGACGTAATTTCGCTACGGCTGCGAGTTCTAAGGCAATCATCCTCTGTGTATCCCTATCGTTCGGCCAGTCAGTAATATTTGCGTGAAGAGGATGTGGTTGTGTGGCTGGGATTACTCGAAGTCCTTTGCTCATCACTTTTGATGCACGAATATCTGCCCTTCCGAGAAGTGGTTTACATCGTGGAATAGCTACATAGAGCTCTCCAATATTCCACACTTGCTGCGAAGAAAGATTTGATATTCGATACACAGAGAGTTCCCTGTTTGATGAAGGCATAAAAGCATTGTGTCTCACTGTTCCGTCATTAGGTCTATAGTACCCTTTTTCAGTCACATAACGGGTTAAGCACTCTTCAGGGCTAACAGCACTCACTTTGTTGCTCAAAATTTACTCATAGACCCTATGAATAAATGCAATCATGGTATTTGGCACCGCATCGGCAAAATGCTCTCTTCCATATGCTTTGTTGCCCTCCCCAAAAATTCCAGCATAACCTATAGATCCATTGCCGCTGAAACTAATGACAAGCACATGTGTCTTGTCTCTATACCATTCAAACGCTATCTCTCCAGTTGGCTCGGGTAGGATCTCAGGCAATTTTATTTCCTCAGGTAATAGGTGGAGGAACCTGATCGCATTGTCTACAGCTGCCAGTGAGATTGGCAGCGCCTTATAACCATCCCAATTTGGCTGGGAACATTCCACGTGTGTTTGCCAGAGTTCCGCAATCATCTGCAAAAGGCCAGATCTATATTCGGTGCTTGAATGGCACCTTGGGACTATTTCAATCGAATCAATATTTCCCTCTAGATCTTCCGAAGTGAAAGAGCTGACATTTGGATCGAAATGCTGGTCTGCATAAGATATGTAAAAAGTGCAATTACTGGCAAAATCAATTGGACGCGCCGTTGCATCCTGAGGACCTCCAAAAACCGCAGGTCTGCATTGAAGATATAACAGGTTCTTCCACCGGCTAAGCGATTCATGGGCTATAGAGTCCTTGTCTTCGGTAACGACATCGTTAGATTCGGCTACCGAATCTTGCCGTATGACATCGAGGGAGTCATTGATTAATTTCAGTGCTGCGAACATCTTAGCCCTCCTTTTCAGGAAAATACTTGATCAAAAT
This sequence comes from uncultured Desulfobacteraceae bacterium, assembly GCA_964639275.1. GTDB lineage: Bacteria > Desulfobacterota > DSM-4660 > Desulfatiglandales > Desulfatiglandaceae > CAZXCQ01. The sequence goes on from CAZXCQ010000214.1 coordinate 9,812, forward strand.
TCCCTGTAGTTCTTGAGGGGCCATTGTGAAAAACTTGCTTGTTTCTTCTTCGGAAAATAGCCTGTCAGGATCTTCTTGGGCTGACAGAGTATTTAAATCATTCTCAACAAAAACCGCCGAAACACTATCCTGATCCTCTGGATGAAAGCGAATGGATTTGATTCTGACCCAGGAATTCAAATGGAAACCCTCCCAATGATAATTTTTCAATGAGTGGATTTCAAATTTCCGAGCGTTATGGAACAGTTGGTTCTTTTGGTAATGTTTTTCCGTACAGTATTTCTTGTATATATATGCGGCAGGGTTTTCCTCCGGGAAAAGCCGCTCCGTAACAAAAGCAAGTCTCTGAATCTTAATTTCAAGCCTTTTCTGAAGAGCAGATAGAAAACCGGAGGCGACGCGGGCAAATTCGGTAGTATTTATTCGGAATTCGTCTGACATTCGGGGATAGAGAAACGCTAGGTCCGTTCTCACGTTCGAGATGGTCAAACGCCAGCCCCTGTCAGGGGCAATAAATTGTATTCTAGGTATTTCTGGTGGTGCATCTTGAGGGAGATCCAGCACCGTAGGCTTTCTTCCTATCCTGTCACCCAAGAGTTCCGTTGTCACACTCAACCATTTAATTGGCTCCATAATCGCCAGTTTGGGGGTGAAAATTGAGCCCATCAATTTCACTATTTTGAAATCAGACATGTTTGTGCTCTCGGGTTCATATCTTTATGGAACTATTTCACGATTCTTTGTGGCTGTCAAGACCTCTAAGTATACACTGGAATTCCGATATAAGGATTAAACGAGAAACAGTGTTGCCGAAAGAAAACCG
>CAZXCQ010000215.1:0-10630 GCA_964639275.1 uncultured Desulfobacteraceae bacterium
CAAAGCGAGGGTAGAACGGTTTTGGATGAAAACAGGTTTTTCCGTCAGGCGACATTAAGAATCTTCAGCAGTCTGAACATCGAATCAGCAATGAAACGGTGCATGGACTATTTGAAAGCACATATGCCGGTCTCCGGCATGTTTTTCAGTCTTTACGAGCCGGAACTGAATATCGGAAGGATACTGGCCTCCATCTGGCCTCCTCAGCTTCAGAAACCGAACGGAACTATCCCCGTACAAAAAGAATTCTGGGGTTGGATGAAAGAGAGGTGGGCAAAAGACCCGGAGGTCGCGATCATCAATGATCTTGAGCTTTCGGATCCCCCCTTGAAGCAAACGTTGTCCAAGATCCTGCCCCTCGACAGCTCTCTTCTTGGCATTGGGTTAGAACTCGAAAAGAAACGGCTGGGCAACCTGAGTCTGTTCGCCGAAGGCAAACATCGCTACACCGCAGACCATGCAAACTTGATCTCTCTGCTCCACGAACCCTTTGCCATGGCCATATCCAATATTCTTCAACACCAGGAGATCCTCCGGCTTCAAGACATGGTGTCCGACGACAACCGGTATCTTCGCCGACAGATTCTGGAGATGACCGGCGACACCATCATCGGCGCGGATTTCGGTCTCAGGGAGGTGACCGAAGCGGTGCGACAGGTTGCCCCCCTCAACAGCCCGGTCCTGCTGATCGGAGAGACCGGGGTGGGCAAAGAGATCTTTGCCAATGCCATCCACTATACCTCCTCCCGAAGAGATAAGCCATTCATCAAGGTGAACTGTGGGGCCATCCCCGAGAACCTGATCGACAGCGAATTGTTCGGCCATGAAAAGGGGGCCTTTACCGGTGCTATATCCAGAAAACGTGGAAGATTTGAGAGGGCGCATACCGGCACTATCTTTTTGGATGAGATTGGAGATCTCCCGCTTGCAGCCCAGGTGAGATTGCTTCGGGTGCTTCAACAGCACGAATTCGAAAGGGTGGGAGGGACCGAATCTATCCCGGTGGATGTACGCATCATCAGCGCCACCCACGGTAACCTGGAAGAAATGGTTCGATCAGGTCGGTTTCGTGAGGACCTATGGTTTCGGATCAATGTGTTTCCCATCACGATCCCTCCGCTCCGTCAGCGGACCGGAGACATCCCCGCTCTGGTCAGCCATTTCATAGAGCGGAAATCGAGGGAACTCAAGATTCGCTCTCTACCGGCCTTGGACCGTGGATTCCTGGATCGCCTACAGGCATACCACTGGCCGGGAAACGTGAGGGAACTGGAGAACCTGGTGGAGCGGGCGCTCATCCAAAACCAGATTGCGGGTGGGGAAGGCCCCCTAGGCCTGGATCGGTTCCCCACGGACGAACAGACCGATGTCTCCGAGGTTCGAGTGAAAGGGCCCCCTGTCATTCTGTCCTTGGATCAAGCCGTAAAAAAGCACATCTCTCAGGTCCTGGCCCACACCGGTGGGAAGGTGGAAGGCAAAGACGGTGCCGCAGATCTCCTCGGCCTGCATCCCAGCACCCTTCGGGGTCGGATGAAAAGGCTTGGCATCCCTTATGGAAGAAAAAAAGAGTTCTAGCTGTCTGTTATGCCAGCCTTTGATTTTAGTGGAAATCTTTCTGGATGCTCTATAGAATCAATTCCTAAATCCACGTCAAATTCAGGTCAATAGAAATGGCCTGGGGTTGGTTTTTCGACTTTTAATTGAATATTTAAAGACGTGTCTGTGAGGTCTACAGGTAAGATGTCACTCAAAGAGAAATTCATCTACCGATTCGTACTCAATGAAAAGAGGGTATACAGACACTGGTATACAAGGTTCTTGCTTTGCGGGGTGAACCTCGACCGGATTGGCAGGGTTGTATCCCGAATCGACAACTGGTACGGATGGTGTGCAGAATGGGGTAAAGAAGGAGATAAATTAAAACGGCTTGCCGAGGACGCCCTTGCTGGAAATAATGCGCAGTCGGCCAAGTGCCTGTTTCATGAAGCAGCAGGGTGCTATCATATTGGGGAACACATCTTCTACATCGATTATGAACAAAAGAATCGCGGGCAGGAGAAGGTTCGGGAGATGTACCAAATGGCGATTGCCCTCTATCACGAGGATCGAAGACCGATTAGGGTGGAGATTGCCTTTCGAAATGTAAAGATCCCGGGCTACGTCTTTCGAACTCAACTCAAGAATCGCCCCTTGATCGTCCTGATCAATGGTATGGATAACCTAAAAGAGACCGAGCAACACCATTTTGCCCGAATACTCACGAATGCCGGGTTTAATGCGTTCACCTTTGATGGCCCGGGACAGGGCGAGATGTGGGAAGGAATGAGGTTCATTCCCGATTATCATAAGGCTGTCAGTGCGATTATCGACTGGCTGGAGCGGAACGAGAACGAGCATATGGATCTGAAGAGGATCGGGACGCTTGGATTCAGCCTGGGAGGTTACCTGTCACCTCTTGCAGCGGGCTTTGACAGGAGGATCTCCTGTGCCGTTGGCAACGGAGGGCCTTCATATCTGCTCCATTCTCCCAGGAAGGAGGCCCTGGACCCCATGGGGATCAATCTGCTGTGGCACAGGGGCTTCTTATATATGACCGGGAAGCGTACCTACAAAGACGCGATAGAGCAGTTCGATATCGACATCAAGAAGGCCCCGCCCATGGATCGCCCTTTGCTTATATTTCAATCAGGCAAGGACAAGGTGATTCCACACGGCAGAGCGCACGCCGATTATTTTATGGAGTGGGCAGTTGGTGAAAAGGAATTAAGATTCTATCCGGATGGCGAGCACGTATGCGCAAATTATCTGGATGAGGTTATACCCTATACGGTTGACTGGTTTACGAAATTCCTCAAACCGTAATTATACCTTTTGTCAGTACTCTCAATTATCCCAATCCCCTTAATACTTGCCCAGCCCGGATTTCGTTCAAAAACCTGGATGTTTGGACAGGAAACCGGGGAATTCCAGGGTCTCTATGAATGGGACACAATAGAAGATGCAAAGGCATATCGATTTTCGCTTCCGATGAAACTTATGGAGAAACGAGCGGTCCCGGGATCCCTCACTTATGCGATCACAAAACCTTGAAGCAATGGGCCGCTAATGGATAGGTAAAGGAGCACCAAACGACCGTTGAAGAAATCAGCAATCTTCTCCCCATTGTCGAACGTGATCTCAAAGAGGCCACATAAGGCGGAATCTCAGCAGACTGGCGCCTATCTCTTTAGTATTGATGCTCCAATCGCGCGGAGACATTCAAGAGGAAGTTTTTGGAAGTCAGCAAACGGAGGAGATGTTCCATGTTTGCGAACTGGGAGTTGCCAGGCTATTGAATCGACTTCTTACGGAGGCTGTTTGTGTACCGGTTGCATATGACAAAGACAAGACTTGCTATGATCTTTGGCGGAAGAACCTCTCTTTGCACTTTTCTAAACAATTCATCCAGTGAATCATGACTCTCTCGATCCTCCAGAACCCAGTGTTTCATCATGTTGAGGTCGCTCTCCCCGTCCCAGTCAATGTGGGGAATCTGTTCGAGACTCACAGTTCCTTTTTTTGCCAGGGCTTCATGGAGGGGTCTGTCCAGAAAGCTATCACACGAAATCCATTTCTCTGAAATGGCACATTCACACCAAGTATGCCACCATATCCTTTTGGGGATAAGCTTGAGTCCCAGGGCGGGAATGATTCCTCTCAGACTCTCTTTGCTGAGCACCACCTGATGATACCTGGCTGGAATGGCCGAGGCCCGGAGCAAGGCCACCTGCAAATTGGTCTTGGTGATACAGAAGCCAAACCCCTTGTCCAGGGTCTCTGATGCCCGGACATCGCAGTGGTCCATGCCGAACAAGATGCGATCCCTGACAAAGTAGAAGATCCGCTGTGCAGCCTCCTTGCGATTGCCGGCACCCTGAATCAGGGCCCTAGCCTGCGTTTGTATCCTGGGATCTTGGCAATCACAGAGCTCTGATGGCCCAAGGTATGTCTGCCATTCACTGGATAGGGCTTGTTGTGCCATGTCTTTCCCTCCCATTTGTCAATATGAACGAATCCCCGGCCGCAATCCCTGAAGGATCCGCCCTGTCCGGCTGGCCCAAGACGTCATATCCATCTCTTGAAAACGGCCATGAACTTCTTGAAGGATTTGCCCCGCTTTCTCCGGCTGGCCGGTTTCCGTGTAAAATTCGCCCAGGAAGAAAAGCCCCTGGTCACGATAAGGCTTTGTCCCCAGGTCCTCCAGGCTTTTGATCCCCCGCAGGATTTCAGCCTCGGCCCTCTGCCATTGTTTCGGGTCCTCCTTTGCCAGGATTCTTCCGTGGGAAACCGCTGCATTGCCCTTCATCCAATTCTCATGGTTCTTTTCCGCCAGATCCAAGGCCTCCCGTATGTGGTCTCGTGCAGCGGCAACCTCTCCGGAATCAAAGTAGATCTGGCTTAAGAACCAGTGCTGCATGGACAGAAACACGGGGACACCGGCATCCCTTTGGATCTTCATCCCTTTCCGGACATGCTCCTTGGCCAGGTCCAACCGGCCCGCAAGGAGGTGACCGTAACCAAGGAAGCCCCACAAAAGGCCCAGGATAAGGATTCCCTGGGCCTTCTCGCAGTACTTAATGCCCCTTTTCATATGAGTGATGATGCCTCTCACATCCCCTTTGCAGGTGAGCATATGTCCAAAGAAGAGTTCCACAAGTGCCAGGGTATAAGGATGTTTCGTCTGGAAAGCATGGTCCAATCCCAGTTTACAAAGTCTTTCTCCCGAGCTGAAATTGCCCATCAATCCGAGGCCTTGGCCGTGAAAGGTAAGCAGGGCCGCATAGACATTGTAGGCCCGTCCGAAAAAGGCGGCGGTTTTGCCTGCCCTTTCCAGACGAGCAATTACCTCTGGGGCCATCCGGGCGGTTTTCGGGTAAGCGCCTACGGTATGGTACGAGATAAAGAGGTCACATGCCACGGGTGCCAGGGTATCCAGGTCCTCGATCTTGACGGCCTCCTCAAAGGATTTTTCCGAATACTTCACGCCCAATCCTGGTTGTCCCCCCCTGATGGTGAAATAGTGACCTATCCGGCTGTAAAGGACCGCAAGGCTTTTGGCATCCCCCAGCTCTTTTGCCTGCCGTTCCCCCTCTTTGAGGATTTCAATGGAGTCTTCCGGGTAGCCCAAGGGGATCATGGCAGAGGCCATGCCCAGACGCAATTGAACCTGCTCCTCCGTGTTCTCCGTTGTCTTGGGCATCTGATTGAGGATCTCCACCGCATGGCGATAGAAATGGAAGGCCTCCCAAAGGGAATGCATCCTCAAGGATTTCTCTGCGGCCTGTTTCAGGTAAAAGAGGGCCTTGGCCCGGTTGTCAGACCGGGAGTAGTGATGGGCCAATATCTCGTAGAAACCCTCCACTTTCTCTGCATAACGTGCTTCGATGGCCTTTGCGGTCTTTTCATGCAGTTGTTTCCTCTTGGCGACCAGCAGGGTGTTATAGGCCACGCTTTGCGTAAGGGCGTGCTTGAAGATGTATTCCGCTCCAGGCAATCCCCTCTTTTGATGGACTAATTCCTGATCCTGGAGTTCCATGAGATAGGATGGAAGCTGTGATGCCCCCTCTATAACGTCCTGGAGGATTGGAAGGGCAAACTCCCTGCCCACGACCGATGCCACCTGCAGAGTGTGCTTGAGATTTTCCTCCAGGCGGTCTATTCGAGCGGCAATGATCGCCTGGATGGTATCAGGCACCTGAATTTCGGGCCTTTGCCCGGATATGACGTTTTGCGAGCCCTGTTTCTGGATAAATCCGGTTTCAAAAAGGTGCCGGGTAAGCTCCTCTACAAAAAAGGGATTTCCTCCGGTCCTTGCGGAGATAAATTTCTGGAGGTCCGGCGCCATATCCCCCTGAGTCATGAGAGATTGTGCCATCCGTCCGCTTTCGGCGGGGCAGAGTGGGTTAAGGACAAGCCGGGTATAAAAAGGCTGGCGTTCCCAGGGGTGTATGTATTCCGGGCGGTAGAGCAGGAGAATCAAGCTCTTGGTGTTGGGTATCCAGCCCATCAGATAATCCAAAAGCTCTTCAGATGTCTTGTCTATCCAATGGACGTCCTCTATAACCAAAACCAGGGGTTTTTCTCGGCTGATCGTCTCCAACAGGGCCTGGATTGCATCAAAGGTTTTTTGTTTTCTCTGTTTGGGCTCTAGTTCCATGAACTGGACATCGTTGATTTCAAGACCGAGGAGATCTATGAGTGGCGGAAGATGATCCTTGCGGCCTGCGTCAACCCGGGTGAGCTTCTCTTCCAACCTTTCTTCAAATAGGGTGTCCTCCTCTCCTGCCACCATGTTGACATAGGATTTGAGGATATTCCGGAAAGGAAGGTAGGCTATGGTATCCCCGAAGTGGAGACATCGGCCCTCGATACAGGTATATTCTTCGGGGGGGAGCATGGTTTTGAATTCCAGGAGAAGCCTCGATTTGCCCACCCCTGGCTCCCCTACAATGCCGATTACCTGCCCTTGCCCTGCGCGGGCCTTGGAGAGTTCCTCCTTCAGAATGCCTATTTCCCGCTTACGGCCCACGAATCTCGTGAGGCCCTTGGTGGCTGCGGCGGCCTCAAGCCTTGTTTGTATCTTTCCGGGCCTAAGAAGCTTGTACACCTCCATAGGCAGCCTTTTCCCCTTGATCTGCTGTCTGCCTAAGGGTTGAAACTCAAAATAGCCTGTGACCTGCCTGTAGGTCCCTTTGGATGCCAAAATTGTCCCGGGCTCGGCCAGAGTCTCCATTCTGGAGGCCAGGTTGACGGTGTCTCCCAGGGCCGTGTAATCCATTCGCAAATCATCGCCGATCGAGGCAATGATTACGAAACCGGAGTTTAGCCCAATGCGGATCCTGAATTCCAAATCATAATCGTGTCTTAGCTTCACACCGTATTCACGGACAGCATTCATAATAGACAAAGCAGCATAGCAAGCCCGCTGTGCGTGGTCCTCATGGGCAACAGGCGCGCCAAAAAGGGCCATGACCCCATCCCCGGTGAACTTATCAATAGTGCCTTCGTATCTATGAATTTCATTCATAAATATCTCATAGCAGCCCTCCATTATTTGATAGACCTCTTCAGGGTCGCGCCCGTCGGACATGGAGGTGTAACCTACCACGTCTGCAAAGAGCACCGTCACCAACTTCCGCTCTCCCTCCATGGAGCCCCGTGCGGTGAGGATTTTGTCCGCAAGGAATTTGGGGGTAAAGGATTGAGGTGGTTTATGGCCGGCTAGAGGACCTTCCTTATGTTTAGCCAGGTCGTGGCCGCATTGGCCGCAGAACTTATCACTTAGAAGAATTTCAGCGTCACACCGAGGGCAGCAAACCGTTAGCTTTGCCCCGCACTCCCGGCAAAACCTATTTATCTCCGGATTTTCAGCACGACATTTTAGGCAGTTCATATCGCTTTCGCCTTTGGCTATCAAGAGAGGGTGTCCTCAAAGGCCGCTACATCCATTCTCCAGGTCACTGGGTCCTTTCACTTGACATTGGTACCCCTCAACCTCTGGCATAGAGGATAGTGCGACCTCCCTGTCGGTTAGTCATAGACCTCTCTCCTACTTGGCAGGGCATAGAAAGGCTGGTTGCCCCGGGATGTTTTCGTAACCGGCATCGCATTGAGATTTATCTATCGGAGTTCTTGTTGAATGGCGTTCAGCCCTATTTCGGTGTGTCAATCTCTTTCGCATCTGGAAATAAACGATTTGCCAACAGGAGCTTGGGCTTCGATCGCAAAATTGGAGCGGATACCACGTTCGGGAGTTGGGCTTTCACGTAGAGCTAGCTCGAAGTCAGGATAAAACTGAGAGGAAATACAGGCACCAGATTCGTATCTGATAGGAAATCGCACTTCCCGGAAAGAAAATATAGGGAAATCCCTCTTGTGAGTCAAGGAGAAATCTGAAAGGTCCAACGCCGTTGGCCCCGGATTGAAGTGTCATCTGGCTGATTACATACTTCATTCGGAGCAAAAAACGGGGTCAAGCCTACTGTTGACTGTTGCACAATCTCTTTTCCAAGTTTTCGACGCGTACCCTTAAGCGGCGGTCCACGGGTATCTCTCTTTTGGTTTTTTCAATGGCGCTCCCCATAAAACCCCATTCCTGCTGTTGTTTAAAATTATACAACAGAAAGGGGGTGAAAGAATTGGCCATAGCACAAAAATTTGGGGCCTTTATGAAAGAAAGGAGGAGGGAGCTTGGCCTGACTTTAAGGGAGTTCTGCCGCTTAAACGAGTTCGATCCGGGGAATTTAAGCAAAATAGAGAGAGGACTTTTGCCTCCGCCCCAGGGAAAAGATCTCTTGAATAAGTATGCCACTGCTTTGGGAATTAAACCTGGTACCGATGATTGGCTTATGTTCTGTGACTTGGCTTCTACGAGTGCGGGTAAAATACCTGAGGATATCGTATCCAATGACCGAATTATGAATGCTGTCCCAATTCTTTTTAGGACGGCTAGAAGGAAGACACTCGACGAACACGAGTTGAAAAACCTTGTAAACACAATAAGGCGAGAAATAAGTTGAAGCTTGAAATACCTTATTTTTCTTATTCAGATATTGGCAACAGAGCCCAAAGTTTCCTCACCCAGTACCATTCATAGTTCGAAATTCCAATCCCGATTGAAGTTAACAAAAAGTCTGAATCAAACGGCGAGGGTTTCTTTTTTCCAGATCAACCGCCGCAACTGTTCTGCGGTCTCAGACAGGCCTGGCTGCCGCAGGCAGGAATACACCCTTCAATACCGAATCCCCATTCCCGTGTCCAAGTGTCAGTTTTGAAAAAGGCTAAATTGATAGGAAAAATGCTGTTGCATATTTTACCCAAAAGGGTAAAATTGAGACGCAAATTTTACCTGTCAGATTAATATTGGTTGTCTCGTAAAATGTCTCCAAAAGCGCCACTTCCGCGAAGCCTGTCCCGGGGAAAGCCGGGAGCGGGAGTCCATAAGTGACTGATTCCCCTGGATTCCCGCGTTCGCGGGAATGACGAAAACAGGTGATTTCTAATTTTTTGCGAATTCAGCAATATTGAGGCGATCAAATGGAAACATTCATCGAAAGATTTTTTGCTGCTCCTGTAGACAGCTTCTTTATTTTCGGACCCAGAGGTACCGGCAAATCCACCTGGCTCAAAAAAACGTTTCCGGACGCCTATCTGGTTGACTTGTTAGATGACAGCACTTTCAGGAATCATATTGCGCACCCTGAGCGGATCAAACAGATTGTCAAAGCGAACCCGGGGACAAGGCGGTATATCATCGACGAGGTCCAAAAGGCGCCGGCCCTGCTAGACAGCATCCACTCTTTGATTGAGGAATACAAAGCGCATCAATTTATCCTGACCGGTTCCAGTGCTCGAAAACTGCGTCGTGGAGGCGTGAACCTGCTTGCAGGCCGTGCTCTTCTCACCCATTTCCATCCTTTTATGGCGGCTGAATTGGGTGCTGATTTTTCGCTGGATGCGTCGCTTCGGAATGGTTTGATTCCTCTGGTTGTATCGGCAAAGGAACCTGCCAAGACGCTGGCAACCTATGTTGCCCTCTACTTGAAGGAAGAGGTCAAGGAGGAGGGGCTGGTCAGAGATATCGGAACATTTGCCCGTTTCCTGGAAACCATCAGCTTTTCACACGGTAGTATATTGAACCTCAGCAATATGGCCAGGGAATGCCAGGTTTCCCGAAAGGTGGTAGAGAACTATCTATCGATTATCGAAGATCTGTTAATTGGATACAGACTCCCTGTTTTTACAAGACGTGCGAAACGCGCGATGACGGCACAGCCAAAGTTTTATTTGTTTGATGCAGGTGTTTATTACCACTTACGCCCTCGGGGTCCTCTTGACGGGCCTGATGAAATCGGGGGAATGGCCCTGGAAGGCCTGGTTTTACAGCATCTTAAAGCCTGGTGCGATTACTCTGAGGCTCAGGTAAACTGTTATTTCTGGCGTTCCCGTGGCGGGGCCGAGGTTGATTTTGTGTTGTATGGAGAGGATCACTTCCACGCCATTGAGGTGAAAAACTCAAGACAAATTCATCCTAACACTCTCAGATCACTTAAGACCTTCCTGGATGACTATCCGGAGGCCACTGGGGTGCTGCTGTATCGAGGGACGGAGAAGCTGATGGTTGACGGCATTCCCTGCTGGCCCGTTGACGAGTTTCTCCTTCAACTGAGGCCGAACCAATGGCCATAGTCTTCTGATGCGTTGAATTGGTCAAGTCTGCTGTTGAATGTTGCACAATCTCTTTTCCAGGTTTTCGACGCCTGCCCTTAGCCTGCGGTCCATGGATATCTCTCTTTTGGTTTTTTCAATGGCGCTCCCCATAAAACCCCATTACCAAAGAACAGACTAACGGTCAACAGCAGGCTTGACCCCATCCCTTCACACCTGTCCGAGTCTTCCTGGGTGAATGACGTTCCGGATCTCACCCCGCCATCGCAAAGTCGGCCCACGTTCCGCAGCGATCCCTGTAATCGAAATGCCTGTCATGGTCATCGTAATTCCAATAGGGCGTATGGGCCGCCTTGACGTTGGCCAGAAACGGTGTTATTTACCTCAGTGTAGTGACGATATTGGGATAAATATTTGCAAGGTA
>CAZXCQ010000216.1:0-10582 GCA_964639275.1 uncultured Desulfobacteraceae bacterium
CCTGGTTTGATGACACCGCTGCAATGCGGACTTCAGCGGCCACGCCCGAGTATGCTGCGACCAGGGGAGATGAGGCCAATTTTCTGGCCAATGAATTACCTTTTATTATCACAAAAGAAATAAAGATCGTTTGAGATTACCATCGATGCCGCCGCCAATATTCGCGCAAAAGACCTTCCTGCAACCCCGGAGACATTGGGGAGGCCGTTGAGTTCTCTTCCCAAGAGGCAAATGGAAGGTGCTTCGCAAAAGGGTCAGAAACCGATAGAAGATATGCCAGATCAAACCCGAGCGAAAGGTTTTGAAACCGGTTGATGCCTATACCATGGATACCCCCGGCCCTGGTCTTTTCCCTTGGGCTCTTCTTTCCCCTCCTGGCTCAGTGTGGCAACGTTCAACCCGACTCCACAACATCCGATACCCTCAACTCAGAAGACGATAACCCGCTAACACAGGTGGTACCGCCGTTAAGGGAAAAACTTTCCGGTTTTCGTGTCTATTGGTTGGAGGGGCTTCGGATAGATAACCGGAAGGAGACCATTCGAATCCGTGTGGGGGGGAGGCTGATGGGGGATAGCGGTCATATTGGAGCGGATAGTGATTTGAAAAAGGCCTTCCCTACCCTGGATGGTTATGATACCGAGCTTCGCCAACTGAGGCTGTCGGCAACAGCAACATTTTTTGATTTTGCCAAGATCAAGTTCGAAATCGATTTTGCCCGGGTACAGGAGGTCAAGGACATCTGGCTTGGCCTAAGGGTGCCGGCTGTGGGCTACTTCAAAGTCGGCCACTTCAAAGAGCCATTTTCGCTGGAAGAACTGACCAGCACCAAGTATATCACCTTTATGGAAAGATCTCTGCCGACCCTGGCGATTGCACCGGGCCGGAATATCGGAGTCATGTGCAGTGACACGGCCCTGGAAAGACGAATGACCTGGGCAATCGGTGCCTTTCTGGTCACCGGTTCTTTTGGGAGCGTGGGTGAGGCAACTGATCGCTTGACCAATGCCTTTGGCTATGCTTTTGCCGGCCGTATCACGGGCCTCCCTTACCATCTTGAAAATGGCGGGCAGCTCCTTCATCTCGGGGTTTCGTTTAGCCATCAAATTCGGGACCAGGACAGGGCGGATTCGCAGCTGAGATTGAGCGCGCTTCCCGAGACATTCCTTACAGACACAAGGCTTGTGGATACCGGGCCTTTTTCCACCAATGCGGTAAATCTTGTGAATTCGGAGTTGGCAGTGGTCTCTGGACCGCTTTCCCTTCAAGGGGAGCTTTTCCAGGTCTTTACCGATGCAGATGGGGTTGGGGACCCGCATTTCTGGGGTTTTTATTGCTATGTGAGCTATTTTGTTACCGGGGAGCACCGCAATTATGATACAGCAAAGGGAACCTTCTTGGGGGTAAGACCCAGACAGAACTTTCACCCCTTTGAAGGGAGGTGGGGGGCGTTGGAGGTAGGAGTGCGATTCTCCTATCTGGACCTAAACGACGGGCAGATCAAGGGGGGGGTTGAAAAGAACTTCACCGCAGGCCTCAACTGGTATCTCTACCCCGGCATCCGTGTGATGTTCAACTATATCCGGGCGAATGTTGAGGACCGTGGCAGCCCTCAGGTCAGCGACGGTTCCGCAAATGTCTTCCAGGGGCGTTTCCAGATTCACTTCTGATGAATAAGGAAAGGGCCTTAAGGAGATGTATTCGGAATACTCAAAAAGACGAGGTGATATGATGAAAAGATATCATGGTTTTGCTCGTGTAGTTGGGTTTATCCTTGTTTCCATGGTTATTTCAGGTTGCGGTGCCAGGCAGACAGAAGGGCCTGCAAAGACCCATGAATCCACCTGTGTCCAGGGGACAGTCTGGTATCGAAGCCCAAGCGATTCAACCCTGCTTCGGTATCCTCAGGCCAAAATTACTGCCTGGCGTCAGAGGACAGACAACCCGTTGGGGGAGGCTCATGCCGACAGATCGGGCAACTACTGTATAGAGGTGCCGGCTGGGGGTTTTAGGATGGATCTCAGGGTCTGGGGATTACAGCGTCTGGGCAAGATCAATTATGCTTGTCAGGGCTCAGTAGAGGGCATTGAGAGCGGGACAGACGCCATGAGATGTGGTGAGGGATGCCCAAAGACTGACATTGTTGTTGAGTGTAGAGAATTTATCCCCGGCCAACGGCGCTTTGACTATTGACGCCAGACGGCCTGTTGCCATTTTTGACATGCCGGCCTTCCCGGAAACAAAGCCCCTGATCGATTCGGGCCATCCCTGGATCTTGACACACCGGCATATTTCGCGTAAACTATAAGAATAAAAAGGGAATTTTCGTCCGGACCCGAAGATTGGTGCCGATGAGCGATAGTTTTTTGAGGGACGGGGAATCTATATGAATAAGATAGAGGAAAGGCTCCGTCTTGTTGACGAGAGAACCGTGGTATCCACCAAAAAAAATGCGAATGATATGACTCCTGCGGGTATTTCCGCAGCAGAGAAGGCCACACTGGTTCAGGAGAGGGTTCGTGAAATTCTGGAAAACGCCTCGGCCTTGAGGGAATTGGGCCTTATAGACGATGCAGTCGCTGAATACGAAAGACTATTCGGATCCGGTTATCCCGCCACAAGACTGATCCCCGAACTGGTCTTATGCCTTTCAACAAAATATTCCCCTGCCAGCCTGATAGTTCGAATGGAAGAGTTAATCCACAGACGGCCACTTACCCAGGCCGAGAGGGCACAAATCAAGTTCGTGCTTGGTCTTGAGATGGAGAAAAGACACCACAGAGACCTGGCAGTTGATCTCTATAAGGCCGCGTCAGCCATTGATCCGGGGAACAAGGAAATCAGGGATAGACTCCATCAGATAGTCTCCGGTTTCACTTCCGGTTCTCGGTATGATTATCTCCTTCGTGAAAAGATAGTGACTGCCGAGCAGCTGCAAAAGGCGCTTGCCACGTCAAAGAAGGTGGGAAAAAGCGTGGAATTTGTCCTGATCGATCAATTCAAGGTAAGCAAGGAAAGCATCGGGAGGTCGCTATCCAGTTATTACGGCTACCCCTTTAAGGGCTTTGACCCATCCATACCGATCCCGGTAGAACTCATCCGTAGCCTGAAAAAGTCTTTTCTGTTGCACGATATGTGGGTTCCACTCACATGGGGGAAGAATGGGGTGGAGATACTGATCGACGACCCTCGTGATCTGAGAAAGACAGGGCTGATCAGGGCTCTGATAAAGACCCAAAAGATAGCCTTATCCGTTGGGATCAAGGAGGATATCGAGCAATACATCAGGCACTCCTTCGAAAAGAGGGAGGAAGACTCTATTGAGGAAATGATCAGGGAACTGGACCTGATCCCGGATGTCTCTCTTGAGGAAGAAGAAGAGACAGAAGAAGAGGAAATCCCGGATGAGGGTTCTGGCCAGATCGTGCGGCTCGTTGATCAAATCATCATCACTGCATACCAGAAGAATGCCTCGGATATTCACATAGAGCCCTCGCCGGTCTACAAAAAGACCGGGATCCGTTTCCGATTGGATGGTGTCTGTCAAGAGTATGTGCAGGTGCCCAATTCCATGGCCAAGGCGATCGTCTCAAGGATAAAGGTTATGGCCGGCCTCGATATCGCCGAAAGACGTTTGCCTCAGGATGGCAAGATAAAATTCAAACGCAAAGGCATCCCCAGCTTTGAGATCCGGTTGGCCACCCTCCCCACCACCGGCGGGCATGAGGACGCCGTATTGAGGATTCTGGGTGCGGCCGGTGCAATGAAGATCGATCAAATGGGGTTAAATGAGCGGAATCTGGAGGTCTTAAAGAGGGTCATTTCCAAGCCCTATGGGCTGATATTGGCGGTCGGGCCCACCGGTTCGGGCAAGACAACCACACTGCACTCCGCCCTGGGCCACATCAACAAGCCGGGGATCAAGATCTGGACGGCAGAAGACCCTGTGGAGATTACCCAACCCGGCTTGAGACAGGTGGAGGTGAAACCCAGAATTGGTCTTGATTTTGCACGGGTCATGCGCTCCTTTCTCAGGGCAGACCCTGATGTCATTATGATCGGTGAGATGCGAGACCGTGAGACTGCCGCGATTGCAATTGAGGCCTCCCTGACCGGTCACCTCGTCTTTTCCACCCTCCACACCAACAACGCCCCTGAGACAGTCACAAGGTTGTTGGACATGGGGTTAAATCCTATCAACTTCTCCGACGCATTTTTGTGTGTACTCGCCCAGAGGCTGGCCAGGAGGCTTTGCCTCAATTGCCGCAAGGAGTATCACCCGTCAGAAAAAGAGTTTGAAGAGCTGGCCGTCGAATATGGCAAGGAACGCTTTGAGGCCACAGGGTTAAGATACACCCCTGGGTTAAAACTCTATCGTTCAGCGGGGTGTAAAAAATGCTCAGGAACGGGCTATAAGGGCCGTATGGGTATCCATGAATTGATCGAGGGGACGTCTCAAATAAAGAGGCTTATAAAACGGCAGGCCAGCACCGAAGAGATCTCTCGGCAGGCCACAAGGGAGGGGACGACCACCTTGAAGCAAGACGGTATCAAAAAGGTGTTTCAGGGGCTGACCGATATGGGCGAAATACGCCGGGTTTGTATCGAATAGTGGATATTGCTGAGTCCACATCTTGGCTACAGGGCCCTTTTTGTTGCCAAAACAAGATCCGATCCGCACCCGGGGATGCGCAAGACCTATTCCATCGCAGGGGGTCAAAATGTCCAGGAGAGTCTTGGTGATAGACAATGACTTCTTTTTTGTGGAATTCCTTGCCGACTTACTGGAGGACAGGGGATACGACGTTGTCAAGGCCTATGATGGAAAGGAGGGCATTTCAAAACTTGAGGAGGGATCATTCGATTTCATCTTTGTGGATTTGATCATGCCAAAGGTGGACGGCAAACAGTTTATCGGGTTTGTCCGGAAGAGATACCCTGATGCCAGTTTTCCCATAATCGCCATGTCAGCGACACTCATTGAGCGGGAAGATAATATGGGGGATATCGGGGGTGATTATTATCTTGCAAAGGGGCCGATAAACGAAATGGCCGAACGCGTCAATAGGCTTGTGGACAGGATAGAAAAACAACCCTTCTTTGAGCATGGCGGCGAAACCTTTTTGGAGCCTGGAAAGCTCCATCCAAGACAGGTTACCGGGGAGTTGGTGGAAAGACTGGATTTTCAACTCGGCGTCTTTGAGAGCATCGGGATTGGGATCATAGTCATTGACAGGGACGTCAAGATCATCGGTGTAAACCCATCGGCGCTTGAGATATTGAATCGGTCTATCGGAGATGTCTTGAACCAGCATATCGCAAGCATCTTCCCACCCGGCGAAAACAGAAGCCTGGTCAATGCGCTCAAGGAAATCGTGCGCGATCGGGGGCTAGCAAGGCGCGTTCTTAAGGCCACCCTTTACGCCAAGGAGATCCGGGTCATCGTATCGGTGCTTCGGGTAAGGGGCAAGATAGCGGGGTGGATTATGGCCATGGAGGATTCATATCAATGGGTAGAACAAGCATAAAGAACAAACTCATTCTCAGTTTTCTGGCGTTGCTGTTTATCGTTATGGTGGGAGTTGGCATCGTCAACTGGATGACCGAGGATTTTTATCTTGCCCAGGCAATCTCCACTGCCCTGGCCATGGCAGCCGGAATCATTCTTGGCAGTGTTTTCTCCAGATCGTTTGTAAGGAGACTGGACAGTCTCAGCAATATTGCCAGGGAGATCAGCCGTGGCGACCTCTCAAGGGATATCCCTTTGTTATCTCAAGACGAACTCCGCGATCTTGAAGAGATATTCGCAACCATGGTCAGTGATCTTAGAAAGATGATATCTGACATGAAAGAGGTTTCCTTACGGATAGAAGAAACCAGTTTAGGCCTTACCGAGCTGGTGGAAAAGGTCTTGTCAAACAGCAAGGCGATAGATCAGTCGGCAAGGGCCATTGCCAAGGGTTCAGAGGAGCAGACGCGTATCGTTCAGGAGACCTCCCTCAGAGTCGACAATGGACTAAAGGAGATGGACGAGATAGTCGGCCAATCGGCCCTTACGGTTTCCAAGATCAATGAGGCAAGGAATAGGGCTGAGAGGGGTGAAGCCAATGCCCGTGAGACCATGAAGCACCTGGAAGGGGTGCTCAGACAGATGGCCGAACATACAGAACCGATTTACCGGTTGGCCAACAAGGTGGAAAAGATCAAACTGGTGATGAGCGTGATGGATGAAATCGCTCAAAAGACAGACCTTTTATCCCTTAACGCATCTATTGAGGCAACGAGGGCAGGGGAGTTGGGCAAAGGTTTTGCCCTTGTTGCCAACGAAATAAGGACTATGGCAGAAAATTCGAGGGACTCCTCCCATGAGATCAAGAAAACAATAGAGGACATCCTTGAGGACAACAAGGCGGTCCTGGACGCCTTGCTAAAGAGCCAGGAAGGGATAAATAGGGGGCGTGAAATTATCGATGGGATCGCCGATATATTTGCTGAGACCCTTTCAGGGGTCAAGGGTATTTCTTCGGAAGTCCAGACGATGGAGAAAGTGACAAGCCATCAAGCAAAACAGATGAGGGGGCTTCTTGGTCACTTTCAGGACCTCTCGAGACTGGCCCACGAGAATTTTATCTCCACCCAAAAGACGACCATCGGTACCAAGAACCAGGAAGAAGACGTCAAGAAAATCGTCGATACCATCAGTTCTCTGGGCAGGCTTTCAGCGAAGATGATGGATGCCCAGCAGCGCTTTAGGCTTGGCTAGTTTTCCACAATGGAGTGTCTTACCTTTAAAGCAGCGGGCAGGCACCTCGGGATTGAGATCCGGTATATCCACCGGGTGGTCGATGAGTTCACCATAACCCCTGTGCCGCTCCTCCCCTCGTGTCACTTGGGCCTATTATACTACAGGGGAGAGCTATTTGATGTTATCGACCTAGGCAATCTCCTGGAGGAGAGAAAGGACGTCAAGCCCGGTGCTGTTGGGAAGAATCATCGCATCATACTCTTGAAGTGGAACCAGAAGAACTTGGCATTGGTGCCTGATGAGATAATCGGTCTTAACCGGGTGGAGGATCGCAAGGAAGAAGATGGCTTCAATTCCCAGGGGGAACTCAAAATAGAGTTGATTACCCCTGACCATATCTGGGAGATGTTATCAGGGCTTTCTTATGGATATGGCAAAGTATGAAAAGATCTTCACCCAGGAGTCGGAAAAATACCTCAACGAGTTGGATACTCTTCTGTTAGAGGCGGAAAATGACCTTGGCAACCGTGAGCTTTGGAGCGAAATCCACGGAAAGGTTCACTCTATCAAGGGGATGGCCAGGTCCTTGAGTCTGGACAGGATCACGGGGCTGAGTCATTCAATTGAAAACTGGTGCAGACAGTTTCAGCAGGGGGACATGCCAGCGACATCAGACGCCGTCCGGTTGATTCTCGAGGGGGTGGAACTGCTCCGGGTTCTGGTGGCGGGTAAGGGTGAAATGGACTCTCCCAAAGACCAGAGATGGTATGACACCCTGGGCCCAAGGTTCGCAAAAAGGCCTGATGAAATCGCCAAGGATTCCTCCCAAGGAGACCGGTCATACTACTCCATGGCTTCGGTTCCCGAGAGGATAGACGAGGTCCGGATAAAATATCCGTTGATCGAAGAGCTTCTTGGCTTTTCGCAGGACTTACTCTTTTCAGAGAAGACGCTCCCCCCTATCCCCAAGGAATTGGCACGCCTTAGAAACTGGATCAACAACAACAGGGCCATGTTAAAGGGCCTCTATCTTCGACTGACACAGTTGCGACTGATGTCCGTGGGTGATTTTGTCGAGCTATTTGTAAAGAGCGCGAGAGATCTCGCCAGACAATACAAAAAGAAGGTAAAGGGCGAGGTCGTGGGGGGCGAAGTAGAAGCGGACATCGCCCTCCTGGAGCACCTGAGAGAACCGGTTATCCATCTCCTGAGAAATTCCATAATCCATGGAATTGAACCCCCTGAGGAGCGGATCAGGACGGGGAAAGAGGCCGAAGGCAAGATTACCTTGGAGGCCAGGCGTGAAAGGGGAAGTCTCCTGCTAAAGATAGGAGACGACGGGCGGGGACTAAACAGGTCGGCTATCATCCAATACCTAAAGGCCAGGAGGGGCTTGACCGATGAGAAGATCGCCGAGATGCCAGAAAATGAATTCTTTAATGCCATAATCAGCACCGATTTCTCCTCAGCGGATAAAATTTCAGACATGGCTGGCAGGGGAATCGGCATGAGTGTCGTCTCCCAGGCCATAGCCCATCTGGGCGGTTCCATGTCGATCCGCTCGGAGCCCTCAAAGGGGACTCAATTTATCATCAGGGTTCCCTTGATCCTTTCGGTGATTTACGCGGTCTTATTCAAGATAGACAAATATTCCCTTTGTATCCCCACGTCGTATGTGGAATCTGTTGAAAGGAGAGAATCGGCCCTAGCCGGAGATGACGGCTCATTTTATGACCTGAGGGGCCTGCTCGGTATTTGGGGCAAAGCGGAAAAGCCTCCTTATATCCTTAGACTCACACTTCCCGAGCAAGATACGAACCGCCCCGGCACCGACCCCCATGCCTTGCCGGCAGCCGCGGGGCACGGAAAGAATGGTCGTCTACTCCTGGCTGTCGACAGCATCATGGGCAACACGCCGATCGTCGTCATGGGTGCCGGCGAGCTGATCGCCAGGGCAGGGGTCTTTTCCGGGGTAGGGATCGCGGAAAACGGTGACCTGTCGATCCTTCTGGACCTCGAAAACCTTCCCCGGTTTCCATCCAGACCGAGCAATTCCCATCAAGATCCCCCCTTGCACAGGTCCAAATTGTAACATTTCAGTAAACAGAGGTAGAGGCGTGGCATGTGGAAGAAAAAAAGACCCCATGCCACGCCACAATCCATTAAGCCACCCGCTTTTTGAAATATTACTTGAAATCCTTTTGATCAACGTGCCGCAAGATACTCGACAATGGAATCCGTGAGGGCCTCGATGGTGTATTCTGAGGGGATCAGGTTTACGGAGAGACCATTTTCTTTAGCCGTCTTTGCCGTGATCGGTCCGATACAGGCCACAGCAACGTCTGCCATCCATCTCAGGACCTGGTCCCTGCCCGCCCCAAACATCTCAACAAAGTTCGTGACCGTGGAAGAACTGGTAAAGGTCACCATGTCGATGGCCCCATTTTCCAGCATCTCGGTCACCCGGCCGGTCTCCTGGGCGGGCCGAATCGTTTCATAGGCCGGGACAACATCGACGCGGGCTCCCAGTCTTTGCAGTTCCTCGGGCAGGACCTCCCTCGCCCTGGCTGCCCTGGGGATCAGAATCCTTGTACCCGACGTCGCCTGGTTCTTGAAGCATTCCACGAGCGCCTCTGCCCGGTATTCCCCAGGCACCAGGTCCGGCCTGATCCCCATCTTATTCCAGCACTCGGCGGTCTTTGGACCGATCGCCGCGATCTTTACCCCCCTCAGATCCCGTATATCTTTTCCCAGGGCCCCCAGCCGGTTCATAAAACATTTGACCCCATTGACGGATGTGAAAATTGCCCACTGGTAGACGTCAAGGGCCTTGATTGCCCGGTCCAGCTCATCCCAGCTCTGCGGGGGCACCACCTCAATCGTGGGGAACTCTATGCACTCTGCGCCCAACCGGGCCAGACCCCGGAGGAACTCACTGGCCTGTTCGCGGGCCCGGGTGACCACGATTCGCTTCCCAAAGAGCGGTCGTGTCTCAAACCAATTGAGCTGATCCCTGAGGCGGACCACATCACCCACCACGATGATCCCCGGCGGTGTGGCATTGTTTTCCTTTGCAATCCCGGCGATATCCCGAAGTGGCCCCACCAGCGTCCTCTGGCCGGCCACGGTCCCCCTTTGAATCAGGGCGGCGGGGGTATCGGGTGATCGGCCGTGTGCCATCAGGGTCTCGGCGATCTCCGATATTCTCCCGACCCCCATCAGAAAGACCAGGGTTCCGGCGCCGGTGGAGAGTCTATCCCATGCAATATCAGATTCCTGTTTGGTCGGGTCTTCATGACCGGTGACAAAGGCGACAGTGGAGGTGAAGGCACGGTGGGTCAGAGGAATCCCTGCATAGGCGGGCACAGCGACGGCCGAGGTTACCCCTGGCACCACCTCATAGTCTATTTGGGCACTCACCAGTTCCTGGGCCTCTTCCCCTCCCCTGCCAAAGATAAAGGGGTCGCCCCCCTTGAGCCTGACAACGATCTGCCCCTTACGCGCCCGGTCAATGACCAATGAGTTGATCTCGTCCTGGCTCATGGTATGGCAGCCGCCCTCTTTACCGACATAGATCAACTCTGCCTGCTCGCGCGCGTATTGAAGAAAGGCCCTGTTGGCGAGGTTATCGTAGACGATCACCTGGGCAATGGAGAGGCAATCCCTCCCCTTGATCGTGAGGAGGCCCGGGTCGCCCGGACCCGCCCCCACCAGGTATACCTTGCCTCTTCTATCCTGTGCCATGCGCCAGCCCTGAGCCCCCTATCCGGTATGAATCATCAGTAACTTCTCAAAAACCCGGGGATAAATCGATTGTGGTGAGGCATGGGGGTCTTT
>CAZXCQ010000217.1:0-10555 GCA_964639275.1 uncultured Desulfobacteraceae bacterium
CGAATAACACATTGCCATTTTCTGGATCAAAACTTTTGAGACGCGGCACTAGAAGGGATCCTGAATCATTATGGTATCTTCCCGGCTTGCCCCGACCGAGACGATAGAAATGGGAATCCCTGTGAGCTCTTCAATGGTCTCCACATAGGCAAGGGGCTCGGGGGGCAGTTGATCCAATTGTCTCGCCCTGGATATATCCTGGTGCCATCCGGGGATTTCAATATAAACCGGAGTGCATCTGGCCAGCTTTCTGAGACTGGCAGGCCGCGTGGTGATCCGCTCGCCGTCCAGTTCATAGCACACACAGATCTTGAGTGTTTCGAGACCCGTCAGCACGTCCAACTTGGTGATGGCAAAGCTATCAAGGCCGTTTAGACGCGCCGAATCCTGGACGACGACCAGGTCCAGCCAGCCACAACGGCGACGGCGACCCGTGGTAGCGCCAAACTCCTTTCCCCGCTCCTGGATATAGTTACCGGTTTCATCTTCAAGTTCGGTCACAAACGGTCCGGCCCCGACCCGGGTGGTGTAGGCCTTTACAATACCAACGATATGATGGAGTTGGTTGGGGCCGATACCCGCCCCTGTACATGCGGTGCCGGCCACTGGATTTGACGAGGTGACAAAGGGGTAGGTGCCGTGATCCACATCAAGATGGGTCCCCTGTGCCCCTTCAAAGAGGATCTTCTTGTTGGACTTGATCCCCTGGTCCAGCTCCAGGGAAACATCGGTAATAAAAGGGGAAAGCCTTTCCGCCATGGCCAGGTATTCACGCAATATCGGCTCGGGTTCGAGGGGCTTGGCGTCCAGGAATCTTGTGAGCAGGAAATTTTTCTCGTTGAGGTTGGCCCTTATCTTTTCTTCGAGGGTCTCCGGCTCAGTCAGGTCCACGGCCCTCACACCGATCCTTGCCACCTTGTCTTCATAGCAGGGACCGATCCCTCGGCCTGTTGTGCCGAGCTTGTCTCTGCCCTTTGCGGCCTCCCGGGCCACGTCAATCGCCCGGTGATAGGGCATGATGATGTGGGCCTTCTCACTGAGCGACAGCACATCGGGGGTCACCGCTATTCCAGCCGTTTCGAGGTCATCCATCTCCTGGAGGAGGACCTGAGGATCAACGACCAGTCCGTTTCCGATAAGGCATTTCTTGCCCTCATACAAAATCCCCGAGGGAATGATGTGGAAGATAAACTGTTTGCCCCCGACCACCAGGGTGTGGCCGGCATTGTTGCCCCCCTGAAACCGGACGACCATATCGGCCCTGGCCGTCAGGAGGTCAACCACCTTTCCCTTGCCTTCGTCCCCCCACTGGGTGCCCACTACAACGGTATTGGACATTATTTCTCCCCGATCGTTGTTTGCCGTTCCTTTTGTCCCGAACGTCTCTTTCCTGAGGTGTAACTGTTCACAGGTTCAAAGCCCGCCCTGGTGCGACTCTTTGGAGAATTCCGCTTTTATGCTTACATGGGCTTAGACTATGTTTCTCGACCATAGATCTGATAATCGGTCTGGGCCAGGGGTTCAGGGGTTCAAAGGTTGTTATCTCATCACCATGCGTCATTTTATAACGGTCTTGTACGGAAAAACCAATCATTGTCACATTTCCATGAACCTGCCCGCCATTGCCGACCTCTTCGGATATCTCCATTCCGTAAATGACAGGCGAGGCAGGCGGGTCTAGAACAGGGTTGAACCCTGAACCTGTGAACGGATACCCTTAATTTTTGTTAGCCCAAACAACGGCCCTTGTCAATCGATTTAATTCTTGTTGTGCTCGAGTTGGGGCGGGTCATCCAGGGAGACAATTGCCGGAAAAAGAAAATGTCCAACCAAGCACCGGAAAAAACGATGGAGAGTCTTGAGAATACCTTCAAAAAAATAACCCAACACCAATTCTATGCCAGAAAATGAAAATGGATTACAAAAAGGCATCTTGTCAAAAGGATGCCAGAACCGTGGATCTGAGTGACACCCCCAAAAAAAATAGCACCCCCTCTTCAGAATCCGTGACCTTGCCCTGATTTTTGTCTTGACATGCTTGGTGATGGGAATATAATGCGAGCCTTTCTAAATCCATAGCAGCCTTTTTGTAACTTCTCAAAAACGCGCGGGGCAATGGATTCTGGTGTGGCATGTGGAAGAAAAAAAGACCCCATGCCACACCTTTCCCCCTGTTCTTTGAGATGTTACGCCTTTTTCGCTAAGGTTGAGGAGAGGGTCATGGTATTTTGGCGGGTCCCGCTCGATTTGGGGGATATCCAGATATCCCGTGGAGAAGTCCATATCCTCGAAGACCGCTGTAAGGGATGTGGCTACTGCATCGAATTCTGCCCCAAAGATGTGCTAGAATTTGCAACCAAATTCAACCAAAAGGGCTATCATCCTCCGAGGGTCAAAGGCGCGGAGGAGTGTGTGAATTGTCACTATTGTGAAATCATCTGCCCTGAATTTGCCATCTATTCGGTGGAGACCCCGTCAAATCAGGTGTCGGAGACGGAGGAGACATGGATCGAGCGGTCCTGACGGGTGAGCATTTTATGACGGGGGATGTGGCCTGTGCCGAAGGCGCCCTGGCGGCCGGCTGTCGCTTTTTTGGTGGATATCCCATCACACCCGCCACGGAAATAGCCGAGCATATCTCCGCGCGGATGCCAGCGGTGGGCGGGACATTTATCCAGATGGAAGATGAGATCGCGGCCATGGCCTCGGTCATTGGTGCCTCATGCGTCGGCGTAAAGAGTATGACCGCTACCTCCGGGCCGGGTTTCAGTCTGATGATGGAAAACATCGGTCTGGCGATCTGTACCGAGACCCCCTGTGTCGTTGTGAATGTCCAGCGGGCCGGCCCCTCCACCGGGCTGCCGACCCAGGGGGCCCAGGGCGATATGCTCCAGGCAAGGTGGGGCTCCCATGGCCACTATGAGATCATTGCACTGGCGCCCTCCTCTCCCGAAGAGACCTTTTATCAGACCATAAAGGCCTTCAACCTGAGCGAGACCTACCGGTTGCCCGTCCTCATTATGACGGACGAAATGGTAGGGCATCTGAGCGAGCGGGTCGTCATACCCGAGGCAAGGCACATCAAGACCGTATCCAGGCCGAGGCCAAAGGGGAGAAAAGACCGGTTCAAGCCATTTGAACCCGGTCCAAACGGGGTAGCGCCCATGGCCATTGCAGGGGAGGGATACAACATCCATGTGACCGGACTCACACACGATGAGAAGGGCTATCCGGTCATGACGATTGAGGCCCAGGCCGAGATGATGGCCCGGCTGATGGGAAAGGTTCGCAAAAACCTGGATGATATTATCTCCACGGAGGGCCACGCGCTTGACGATGCAGAGATAGTCATTGTCTCTTACGGGGTCTCTGCACGAACAAGTCTGGCCGCGGTTGAGGAGGCCCGCGACCAGGGTATCAAGGCGGGGCTTTTAAAGCTAAATACGGTTTGGCCTTTTCCGGAGGATCTTGTCAGGAGACTCTCGGAGAGGGTCAAGGGTTTTGTGACGGTAGAGATCAACCTGGGCCAGATCCATCTGGAGATCGAAAGGTGTGTCCATGGGAAGGTCCCGGCGCTCCTGGTAGGACACCCCGGGGGAACAATTATTCCGCCGGAGCAGGTCGTTGAGACCCTGAGGGACGGTTTCTAGCGCGAGGTAAAGGGGAAAGACAATGAACCAGTCCAAAAAACTACCCGGTCATCCACTAGATGATCTACTCCGGACAGATCGGATTCCCCATATCTGGTGCCCGGGCTGTGGCATTGGCACCGCATTCTCTTCGTGTCTGATAGCCATAAAAGAGAGCGGAATCGACATAAAAAAGACGGTCATGGTCTCAGGCATAGGGTGTTCGGGCCGGGGCGCCGGGTACGCCAACATGGACTCCTACCACACCACCCATGGGAGGGCAATCCCATTTGCGACCGGCATGAAGCTGGCCAATCCAGAGCTCAACGTGGTGGTGTTTAGTGGCGATGGAGACCTTTTTGCCATTGGCGGAAACCATTTTATACACGCCGCCAGACGAAACGTGGACCTTACCATCGTCTGTGTCAACAATTTCAACTACGGCATGACAGGGGGTCAGGTGGCCTCAACCACTCCTTACCGGGCAAGGACCACCACCACACCGGTGGGGAATCCTGAGCCCCCCTTCAACCTCCCCCTTCTGGCCTACGCCTCGGGGGCCACCTACGTGGCCAGGTGGACCATCCTGCATACCCGTGATCTGACCGACTCGATCCAGGAGGCCTTTCTCAGGCGCGGTTTCTCATTTGTCGAAGTCCTGGCGCCATGTCCGGTAAATTATGGCCGGCGGAACAAGGAAAAGGCCCTTGATACCCTCAGGATCTACCAGGAACACAGCATTATCAAGAATGATGCCCACCCATCAGAACTGGATATTGACACTGACCGGGGGATTATACTGGGGAAGTTTGTGGACGTGGAACGCCCGACCTGCTCGGAGCGCTATGACGATACCTGCCGGCCCAAGGACCTGGTGGAGGTGGAAAAGGCCGCATGACGATCGAGCAGATTGCCACAACGGAAGACAATAAGATGGGTGATCAATTTAGGTTTTTTGTAACACTTTAGCTGTCTGAAAGCTGGGCAATGGGGATTCGGAACCTCCATTGCCCTCTCCAAGTAGAAATCTCAAAAAGGGCTAAATTGATACGCTTTTTTCAAAATTGGCACTCGGACACGGGAATGGGGGTTGAGAATCATCATTCCGCGGCCTTCAAAGAACTGAGGGACTAAGAAATAGGAAGGTTATGAAAAGGCAGCAGAGACAGGAGATCACGATCACCGGATTTGGTGGCCAGGGCATTGTGCTTGCAGGCCGCATCCTCGGAAAGGCCGCGGTCCTGGGCGATCACAAACAGAGCACCCTTGTCCAGTCTTACGGGCCTGAGGCCCGGGGAGGGGCCTGTAGCGCCCAGTTGATCATCTCTGACGGGCCGATCCATTACCCCTACGTGAGGCATCCCGATATCCTGATCTCCATGTCGCAGGCCGGTTTTGACAAGTTTATCGCTCAATTAAATGAGGGAGGGACCCTCCTGATTGATCAGGACCTGGTCCAGCCCCGGGGGTTTAAGGGAGATGTCTTTGCCATCCCCTCCACACGGATGGCCGAAGAACTGGGAAGAAAGATGATGGCCAATATCATCATGTTCGGTTTTTTTACCGTGATTACAGGGGCTGTTTCTGTCAAAGCCGCGCTTGATTCGGTCCTGACTTCGGTTCCAAAGGGGACAGAGGAGATGAACAAAAAGGCCTTTAATAAGGGCTGTGACTATGGTGCGGCCCTCCTCAAGGGACGAGAAAAGAAGGCCAGGGGAAGGGCAGGGGCCAGGATATGAAGCGCCCAAAGGACCGGCTCCACAGGGTCATTGTGATCGGGGCAAACCCGGCGGGTATTGCGGCCGCAACCAAGCTGGGGGAGCTGCGCATCCCGGTGACACTTATCGACGGTGACCCGGACCTGAATCAAAAACTCTCAAAGAAAGAATGGCGGTTGCCCTCGGGTTTATCCCTCAATTTTGCCTACCGGTCAGGGCTCTTGAGGATCCTGAGAAATCCCGGAATCCGTTGTCTCTTACCCGCTGAGATAACTTCCCTCAAGCACAATCCCCAGGGCTTCCGCGCCCAGGTTAGAAGACTCCAGACATTCGTTGACCGCGATCGCTGCACCCTGTGCGGGAGATGCGTCGAGATCTGCCCGGTCTCCACCCCCGACGGTGTAAGACCCATCGTATTTAATGGCAGGAACAGCCTCCCGGGTGGACCCGTGATCAATAAGAGACGCCAACCCCTCTGCCAGGCCAACTGCCCCCTAGGGGTTAATGCCCAGGCCTATATCGCCCTGGCAAGCGATGGGAAGTTCCGGGAGGCCCTTGAGGTGGTCAGGCGAGATAACATCCTGCCCGGGATCTGCGGCAGGGTATGCAGACACCCCTGTGAGGAAGGGTGCAGGCGGAGTGAGCTGGACGAGGCCATTGCCATAAGGGATATCAAGAGATTCCTGGCCGATTATGAGATCTCCAGCCCCCACGAAATGCCCCCTTTAAAAATCCCGGCAAGAAAAGAGAGGGTTGCGGTGATCGGCTCAGGACCTGCGGGGCTGGCTGCTGCAGCTGACATGGCCCGTCTGGGTTATAAGGTAACGGTCTTTGAAAAGGAAAAGTGCCCCGGCGGATTGCTCCGTTACGGAATCGGACCCCATCGGCTCCCAAGGGATATCCTGGATCATGAACTGGGATATATCCGGAGGCTGGGTGTTCGGTTTATGACCAGCCATCCGATCGACATACCGCAGGGACTATACAAACTCCAACAAGACTTTGATGCCACGATATTGACGATCGGGTCCTGGGTTGACAGAAAACTGGGTGTACCCGGAGAGGACCTGGAGGGGATCGATGGATGCCTGTCCGTGCTAAACCGGGTCTACCGGGACGATCTTGAAGACCTGAATTTGAAGATGGAAAAGGGCGAGAAGACCCCGAGTGTGGCCGTAATCGGCGATGGCAACGCCGCCTTTGACGTGGCACGCGCCCTAAGGCGGTTGGGCGGCCATATTACCATACTCTCCTGGTTTCCAGAGGAGCTGATCCCGGCAGAAAAAGGGGAGATCAGGGGGGCCCTCGAAGAAGGAATCGTACTGAGGGATCAGATCCAGGTTGTGGGGTTTTCGGGTAGAGACGGAAGGCTGGATGTCCTTCATTGCAGACCGACCAGACCCGGCAAACCGGATGAGAAGGGAATCCCCTGGCCGGTTATCGTCCCGGGCAGTGAGACGATTGAACTTGAATTTGACCGGGCCATAGTGGCCATCGGGCAGCTTGGGCCTTTCGCCGAAGGCCCCCCAAAAGGTCCGGGTGCGCAGAATCAGCGCCGGCGAAAGACCCTCTCGATCACCCGAGGCGGTCTTGTGGAGGTGGACGACTCACTTGCCACCACCATCCGGGGGGTCTTTGCCGCGGGGGATGCGGTTACGGGTCCCAGCTCTGTGGTAGAGGCAATGGCCAGTGGTCGGAAGGCTGCCCGTCTGGTGCACCGCTACCTGAGTGGTAAAGCGCTCATCGCACAAGGACCGTCCAGACCCGAATGGAAGGATTTTTCAGAGATCCCATCCGATATCCCCTCGCTGGCGCGACCCACCATGCCTGAGAGACAGCCTGCGGCAAGGGAAGGCAATTTTCTAGAGGTGGCGTTGGGCCTGAGCGAAGCCCAGGTCCTTTCCGAGGCAGAGCGCTGTCTCCAGTGCGGGGGCTGTTCTGAGTGTCTGATCTGCGCCGAGGTCTGTAGCGCCGTGGGGGCGATCGATCACCGGGAGCAACTGGAAAAGGGTGTCGAGCACGCAGGGGTGGTGATCATCGCTGATCCTGAGCTGGCACCTCCGGTCAAAGGGGATGACGTGATCAGGGCCTATGGACCAAAGGCCGCCAAACCGGATGTCCACGCAATGATCACACGGGGTTTTGCAGCGGCTGCCAGGGCCATGATCCTTCTGGAAGGCACATCACAAAGGCCCAGAGGGGGAGGGGTCTCCTTTTTGGCCCCCGACCGGGAGCTTTCCCCTGAGATACGGACTGCAGTATTTGTGTGCCGGTGTAACGACGCCCTGGGCTGGCTGGATGAGATGGACCAATATGTGGCCCACCTGACTGAGAAACCGGACATTGTCCACGCCGAGGTCATGCCATCGGCATGTGTACCGGAGGGCTCTTCGGCCATTTTGCGCGCCATCCGTGAAAAGGGTATTACCCGCGCGGTCCTTGCCTCGTGTGTGTGCTGCCCCCTCGATTTTGTGTGCAGCGCCTGTACGGATCAGCGCAGCCGTCTAAAGGATGCCCTGTTCAGAGGCACCGGTGTGAGCCGTTCTATGCTGGAGACCTGCAACCTGAGGGGTGAGGTGCTCCCATTTCTCCGGAGTGACGCCCACCTGGCACTTAATCGTTTTGTCGGCCTTATCGAGAGATCCATCTACCGGGCCAAGAGGCTAAGGCCGCTGCCGGCGCCCGCAAGAAACTATAATTTTACCACTGCCATCATCGGTGATTCGGAAGCGACCGTAAGCAGCGCCCAGACCCTCGCTGATGCCGGGCTCGAAGTCTTTATGTTTGGCACCCCGGAAAGACCCCTTGCGGGGAAATTGAACCATCCCAATGTCCACTACTTTGAGGGCTCTGAGGTCAAGGGGCTGAGCGGCACCCTGGGGGGCTTTCAGGTCTTTGTAAAATCTGGTGAGTTTTCGCAGGTCTTGCAAGTGGGCGCCGTCATCCTGGGAGAAAAGTCCAGGCATCTGATCCCCTATCTCCCCCAGGAAGGCCTCCCCAGCCACACGGTAGCCTCGGCCATGCAGAAACAGGGCGCCGCCGGAACCCCCTTTCTCTATCCGGGTGGCACATCCATCGCCGGTCTTTTCTTGGCAAATCCACCGGGCATCCATGTCTCAGAAAAAAAGAAGGGGGAGGCCGCCGCTGTCATGGCCGCATCAATCATGCCCCGGGGCCCCAGACAGAGCAAGGGATACACAGTGGTGGTGGACAAGGATCGATGCCGGGGCTGCGGCCGCTGCATGGAGGCCTGTCCCTACCAGGCGGTGACATTTCTCAGAAATGCTGCGGGGGGCTGGTCTGCCACGGTCGATGAGGCATTGTGTAAGGGCTGCGGCAACTGCATCTCTATCTGCCCGTCAAATGCCGCGGACAGCCCATATCGAGACCGGGCATATCTTGAAAAGCTGCTGGAGGATCTCTGGGTATGGGAAGGGGCCCCCAGGGTCTCATAAAAAGGCGGGCATCGATTTAGCTTTTTTCAATATTGACACTCGGACAGGGGAATGGGGGTTCGGAATCCCCATTCCCCGGGTTTCAAAAGGTGTTATAGAGGCGTAAAGATATGGCGGATTTTTCTGTCATCCTTTTTTTGTGCAGCTGGGGGCCGCACGCGGCCTTTCAGGCGCTTCAGGATCGGGCCGCCCAGATTCCCCCGGAGATCAAGATGGTGCGCATCCCGTGCTCGGGGAGGATCAGCAAGGCCCTCCTCTTCAAGCCCTTTGAAATGGGCGCCGATGGAGTTATCCTGGCCGGGTGCAAGACAGGCACCTGTCGCTATGGCACCGGGACCCCCACGGCCCGGAGAAACGAAGACCACGCGCGCGCCATCTTACACCTGCTAGGCCTGGGTGAAGATCGCCTCCGCTTGATGACCTTTATGCCGGAGGATTCGGAAGGATTGCTGCACTCCCTCAGGGAATTCTGCCGGGAAATACGGGCGATCGGCAAAAGCCCCGTGATACCAAGCCCGGAGGCTGCACCGCCATCCGAGATCCTGGGGTTGACCAAAGCGGTTGTGGCAGCCCACGATGTCTATGCCTGTCAGGACTGCGGAAAATGCTCCTCTGCCTGTTCTTTGACGCTTGTCGGCAAACCCTTCTCGCCCAGGGCAATCGCCAGTAATATCATATCGGGAAACACCAATTCTGCCGGCGTGGAAAAGGACGTCTGGTCGTGTCTTGTCTGCGGGCTCTGTTATGACCGATGCCCTTCTGCCGTAAACTTTCCCGAGTTTATAAAGGACATGCGTCACATCCTCAAAAAGGGTGGATCAAGAGATCATCAGGCCCATGGTGGCTTTTTTCAGTCGCTGATGAGGACCATGACCTCAAAGGACCTGAAGATGAGGCGCTGGGGGTGGCTGCCGGATGATATACAGGTGGACCCGCGGGGAAAGACCCTCTTTTTTGGTGGTTGTGCCCCCTATTTTGACACCTTTTTTAAGGGATTTCTGGGGATACAGACATGCGACATCGTGATTGACAGCCTCAGGCTCCTCAACTTCTTTGACATCTTCCCCTCTTTGCTGGAAGGTGAACGGTGCTGCGGGCATGACCTTCTGTGGAGCGGGGACAAGGAGAACTTCCTGAAGCTCGCAAGGCTCAATGTAAACGCCGTCCAGGGCCTGGGTGTTGAGGAACTGATCACGGCCTGCCCCGAGTGCTACCGGGCATTCACCCACGACTACCCTGCCGAGGGTGTGGCAGTGGATTTCAGGGTAAGGCATATCTTTGATCTTCTGGAGGAGGAAATCGGTAAAGGCGCGGTGGGGTTTAAGGGCCTTGACCGGAGCCTGACCTTTCAAGACCCCTGCAGGCTGAGTCGCCTGGAGGGCCGTCCTGAACTCCCGAGAAGATTGTTAAACAGACTCAAACCCGTTGCCTTCAACGAAATGCAGGATCGGGCCGGAGGGGCCATCTGTTGTGGTAATAGTGCCTGGACCGGGTGTGATTCATACAGCAAGGCACTCCAGGTAAAACGGATCCGGCAGGCCCAGAACACCGGGAGTGATCTGCTCGTCACGGCCTGCCCGAAATGCCAGATCCATTTACGCTGCGCCATGCAGGACCCCTTTTTGGGCCAAGAGCTCAATATGGATATGATGGATCTGACAAGTCTCCTGGCCAGGACCATCAGGTGGGAATAGAAGAAGTGTAACCATTCACGGGTTCAAAGGTTTCCCGATTTACCTCCCTGGCAAAGAGG
>CAZXCQ010000218.1:0-10548 GCA_964639275.1 uncultured Desulfobacteraceae bacterium
ATCTGGTGGTTCCTGACCGACCCGGCTGGGGAACCGAACCCATAGAAGAGGCAGTCCGCAACAGACCGCCCAAGTAATGTCAAAAAAGGGCGCAACATTTGACACGACAATTTCGTTACAGTAAAAAGACCTGCATCAAAAACGAAACCCCCATTGTCCTGGTTTTACAGGGCTAAGGTTTTACAAACCATGGTGTTAGAGTCTTAGTTTCTAACTTCTCCGCAAGACGCGAGTATGTTCTATTTAGGTTAACTGTAACTTCTCAAAAACCAGGGGGTTAATGGATTGTGCCTATCATTCACGCGAAAACGGGAGTTTAGGCGATAGGCGCAAAATATGATTTACCCGAATTTATTGAGAACTTGCAGATTTTACGGTTAACCCATTTGATTCATTAGTGATAATGTTTTCCCGCCTGAAGAAAAACCGAAGCGGGGAACGCTGGTTACTGACTTGGTTGCAGCCGAAGGCCGGCATCGGGTTTAAAATCTGTGGGGATTCTGGGTCTTTGGAACCCTATCGGCGATATGGACAACCTGAGGATAGGCATGGGGAAGATTCAAACCCAAGATCATATAATCCTTGAAACCAAAGGATTGACTATGGATTTTGACGGTCTGCGCGCCGTGGATGCTGTGGATTTGCAGGTGAGAAGGGGTGCAATACACTCGATTATTGGCCCCAATGGTGCAGGGAAAACAACCCTTTTCAACTGCCTGACCGGTTTCTTGAAACCAACAGCAGGTCGGATCTTTTTTGCGGGCAAAGATATTACGGGTCTTCCGAGCTATCGTATCAGTGATTTTGGTATCACACGTTCATTCCAGATTACGAGCCTATTCCCGGGCCTTACTGTATTGGAGAATGTGCGAATCGCCTTGCAAGGCAGAGAAAAGGTAAATTTTGACTTTATTAGATCCCTATCGGGTCTGGGTCGGCTGGAGAAAAAGGCATGGGAGATCCTAGAATTGGTCGGACTCAAGGATTTTGGCCTGGAGACGGCCGCCAACCTCGATTATGGCTCCAAGAGATGCCTGGAAATAGGCATTGCTCTCGGAACAAATCCGCACCTGCTTCTTTTTGATGAACCTACGAGCGGCATGGACCCAGAGGAATCAGTTCGTATCATTGACCTTATTCAGCATATTGCCAAAGATAAAACCGTTATACTTGTAGAACATAATATCGATATGGTTCTCCAGATCTCTCACCGCGTAACTGTCCTCCATCAAGGTCAAGTGATTGCCAGCGGGACACCCGGCGAGATCCAAGACCACCAACTTGTACAGGAGGCTTACCTTGGCGGATATCGAACCCATGCTCCAAGTTGAAGCAATAAAGGCTCACTATGGAGAAGGGCAGGTCCTTAACGGTATAAGTCTGTCCGTTTCTGAAGGAGAAGTCGTCTCCTTGCTGGGGAGGAACGGAACCGGAAAGTCCACGACCATCAAGACTATTATGGGCATGGTAACCGTTAGTGACGGGAGAATCCGGTTTATGCAACAGGAGGTGACAAGATTTAGACCGCACAAACTCGCCAGGCTGGGCCTGGGATACGTTCCGGAAGAAAGGCGCATCTTTGGTAGCTTAACCGTTTTGGAAAACCTGGATATTGTGAAAGGTTTAGGTGGGTCAAATTCATGGCCTTTACAGGAAGTTCTTGAGCTCTTTCCCGCACTTGCCGCGCGACAGAGATCTTTAGGCAAGCAGCTCTCTGGAGGGGAGCAACAAATGCTGGCTATTGCTCGAATTCTCCGGCAAGGAGCAAAGCTCTTGCTTTTGGATGAACCAACGGAGGGGTTGGCCCCCCTCATTGTACGTGCCATCAATAATGTGATCAAGGAGCTCAAGGGCGGGGGGCTCACCGTGCTGATAGTTGAGCAAAATTTGCTTTTTACGATGGAAGTATCGAATCATCATTACATCATATCAAAGGGAGAGATCGTATATGAGGGCACATCTGATGAACTAAGCACTAACATTGAATTACAAAAAAGGTACTTGACAGTCTGACATCTCGTTACTTTTAACCTTTATGGTAGGTGGTAGGGAAACAAGAACTTTTTTTGAAAGGAGGGAGTCATGAAAACAAAAAAGAATTCAACCGGTCTTTCAAAGGGTGGTGATTCGGGTAAATTCACCAGACGTGAGTTCCTCAAAACAGCGGCGGCCACGGGAGTTGCAACCGCGGTTGCACCTCATATCTGGATAAAGCCCGCTTGGGCTACCGAGCCCCTGAAGATTGGGGTCATGATTGATATGTCCAAGGTCTATGCCTTTCTAAATAAGCAAGACCTGCATGCCGTCAATCTGGCCGTGGCCGATGCAGGAGGAAAGGCCCTTGGCAAACCTGTCTATGTGATCGCCCGTGACCACCGCCTGGACCCAGGCATCGCCAATGAAAAGGCCAAGGAACTCTATGAGAAGGAAAAAGTGGATGTTATCATTGATGTGCCTCAGTCGGCCTGTTCTTTGGCAGTAAACGAGCAGTCAAAAAGACACAAACGTCTATTTATCTCTGTTGACTCCGGTACTTCTGAACAAGCAGGCGCAAAATGCCAATATTATGCGTTTGATTGGGCTTACGATAACTACATGCTGGCGACCGCAGCCGGGCTCTGGGCAGCTGAAAACCTGGGTAAGAAATGGTATTCAATAACAGCTGATTACGCCTGGGGTCATGATTTATTGAAAAACTTCAAAGCTGCCGTGGAAAAGAAGGGTGGAGAAATCATTGGAAATGACATGGTTGCCTTGGGAACCTCAGATTTTTCTCCTTACATAATCAAGGCAATGAATTCAGGGGCAGATGTGCTTGTGCTGCTCAATGCAGGCGGAGATACCGTGAAATCAACGAAGGCCGCCAAGCAGTTTGGCCTCAAAAAGAAAATGAAAATCCTCCATGCACTGATGTTTATTGCAAACGTAAAGGCGACTGGCATTGATGTCTATGAAGACGATTATGTAACTGCCGCATGGTATTGGAAGTCCCCAAATCCAGGCGTAGAGGATTACGTCAAACGCTTCCAGGCCCTTCAAGGTACTCCTCCTCACTGGCTAACCGCAGGCAATTATTCTGCAACTCTGCAGTATATAAAGGCTGTACAAAGGGCGAACTCCAAAGACCCGGAAAAGGTCATCGAGCAATTAGAAGACCTGGAATTCAGAGACCTTTTTGCCAACCCCGGCTACATATACAAAGAAAATCATCAACAGATCCAAGATGCCCTTATCCTACGCTGTCGGAGAAAGGATGAAGTGAAGGAAGACTGGGATTTTTTTGAGATTGTAGGAAAGGTCCCGGCCAAAGAAGCATATAGAAAACCGGAAGAGTCTGGATGCAATATGGTCAGACCGTCTTAGGGTTTTCGGAAGACATTTTCAGAGGACCCAGGCGTTCTTTCTGGGTCCTCTGCCCGTGCCATTTAATCACGTTTACTTTATATTTTCCATAAATCTTCATCACTGGACTGACCTTCATGGACCTTGGAACGGTAGGGATGATGTTGTTCAATGGGCTTGTGCTGGGCTCCTATCTGGTCCTGCTAAGTCTAGGGCTTTCCATCATATTTGGAATGCTGGGCGTGGTAAATTTCGCACAAGGTGCCCTTTATATGCTGGGGGCTTATGCTGGCTATACCTTTCTTTCAATCGGATGCAACTTTTGGTTGGCGCTTGTCTTTGCTCCATTGGTAGTGGCCTTCTTGGCATCGCTCGCTGAGCGGTTTCTGATTCGCTCAATATACAAAGAACCGGGAATCTACATTCTGTTGCTGACCTTTGGCCTGATGTTAGTGTTCGAGGAAGCCATACGCCTTGTCTATGGAGATCTCGGAAAGCCGATCAGCATTCCCGATGCTCTATCAGGCGCTGTTAACCTAGGTTTTATGTATTATCCAACATATCGTCTGTTTATTATTGTGGCGATGATCATATGCGTCGTCGGGACATGGTTCTTTCTGATCAGAACAAAGCTAGGGGCAATCATCAGAGCCGGTACGGATGACAGTGAGATGTTAGATGCCTTGGGAGTCAATATTTCTAAGATTTACACCGGCGTTTTTGCCTTTGGTGCTGCCCTGGCTGGTCTAGCTGGAATATTGGCCGGACCGATCCAGGAAGTTACACCCCTTATGGGTAACGAGATTCTTGTTGAGATTTTTGTGGTTGTTGTGGTTGGCGGGTTAGGCTCCATAATCGGCTCTATCATCGCCGGTCTTCTTATTGGTGAGGTGATAACATTGGGCGTCCTATTTTGGCCGACTGCGGCCATGACACTGATATATATCTTGATGGCCATTATCCTACTAATTCGCCCAAGAGGATTATTTGGCAGGGCCGGTTTCCACGAGTAAGTCTATTTTCGCGGCAGGCGGATAATGTCATTTATTGAGACCCTATTCAAAAAACGGGACAGGCTAATCTATTTCCTTGGATTCTTGTTTCTTGTCATAATACCTTATTTTATACCATATAAGGCCTTAGGGAGTCATATTTTGGTATTTATGCTCTTTGCTATGGCATACGACATATGTCTTGGTTATGCTGGAATGTTATCCTTTGGCCATGCCGCCTTCTTTGGAACAGGTGCCTATATAACCGGACTATTACTCCTTCATATCAAACCAAACATACTTTTGGCCATATTTGCCGGAGTTACATTCAGCGCTGTAATCGCCTTTCCAATAGGTTTTTTGGCCATTCGCCGACGGGGCATCTACTTTGCAATGGTCACTTTGGCTTTTGCCCAAATGGTATACTTCATCGCCTTCAAATGGAGCCGTCTAACCGGTGGCGATGACGGTTTGCAGGGTGTCCCGCGGCCGGATCTCTTTGGCATAAGTCTTCAGTCCGAATTGAGGATCTACTACTTTATACTTGTTTTTCTACTAGTTTCGATCTGGTTCGCCTCCAGGGTCGTTCGATCTCCATTCGGCAGATCTTTGGTTTCGATTCGCGAGAATGAGCAGCGAGCTCAGTCTATCGGTTTTAATCCGGCAAGGTTCAAACTGGTAGCCTTTGTTATTTCGGCAGGCCTCAGCGGTCTGGCGGGTAGCCTGTATTGCATCCTACAAAATTTTGTACCCCTTAGATCTTTACACTGGTCGGTCTCCGGGGATATTGTTATGATGACCATCTTAGGCGGTATGGGTACACTGATAGGCCCATTGTTTGGCGGCATGTTCGTGGTGATCGCAAGAGAGGTCCTGAGCACTTATACCCGGCTATGGGCTCTGATCATGGGGATACTATTCATCATTATAGTGCTTGTTTTTCGTAAAGGTGTGATCGGTGAGTTGAAAAAGAGGCATATCATTTAGAGGGAAAAGGGGTGTCAGGCATCAAGATTTGATATAGCCATATTTTTGTGGTGAAAAATCAAGGATGACCAATGACATTGAATATTGAGGTCTGGCACCTGTCATAAAAGGAGAGAAGAATGGGAAAAATTCTTGTTATCTACCACAGCCAGCAGTTCGGAGACACAAAGGCACTTGCGGAATCGCTTGCCGAGGGAGCGCGCGGGGCCGGTGCAGAGATCGATCTGGTTGGCACGAATGAGCGGCGTATAACGCTTGATGAATTCCTGGAAGCAGACGGGATTGGTCTTGGCACGCCAGACTATTTTTCTTACATTGCGGGTACGATAAAGAGCTTCTTTGATGATATCTATCTGTGGGACAAGGCGGGCGAATCTGTCAAGGGAAAACCGGCCGCCCTCTTCTTCTCCCACGGCGGCGGCGGGAAGGTAAAAGAGCCTTTTGAGTATCTTGCACGCAAATTTTTTGACCAGGTGGGCGAGACAGTCGAGAGCAGACGACCCACTGGCGACGAGGCCAGAAAAAAGTGCTTTGAGCTAGGCAGAGAACTGGCAAAGAGAGCCAGGAGAGAAATAAAGAAAGGGAATTCTTATGGGTGAGATAGACCTGGGCAAGGCAGACCCCGATTTCAGGGACCAGCTGGCCAGAGCGCCTGGTGGGGAGAAGATCCTGGCATGTTTTGTCTGCCGGACCTGTACGGCCAGTTGCCCCATATCCGCAGTGAATGAGAAGTTTAACCCGTTTCGAATCATCCGCCTGGCACTTTACGGTCTCAAAGATGAGATCCTTCAAAACGATTTTATATGGCTCTGTTCAAGCTGTTATGCCTGCCAGGAGAGATGCCCCCAGGGGGTGAGCATTACCGATTTCATGACCCTCCTAAAGAACCTGGCCTTCAAGGAAGGGCATGCCCCTGCGGGCATACGGACACAGATGGAACTGATAAAGGATCAAGGTCGGATCTATGCCATTGATGAATTTGACAACAAAAAACGAACCAAGGCAGGGCTGCCTCCCCTACCCACCTCATGTGATGTGGTCAAGGCCCTGCTTTCATAAAGGGCGAGTTTATGAAATACGCATTCTTCCTGGGTTGCACGATTCCCGCAAGGTCGAGAAACTACGAACTATCGGCCAGAAAGGTTGGAGAGAGGCTGGGTATCCAGTTTGTCGATCTGAAAGGATTTGTCTGCTGCGGATTTCCCATAAAGACCATTGACCAGGGATCTCCCAGGATCCTTGGTGCCTATAATCTTTCCCTGGCTCAGCAACAGGGCCTGGACATATGCACCCTGTGCAGTTCCTGTACCTCTGCCCTCACCGAGACAGCCCATCAACTCTCTGGAAATGCATCGGAGATGGACGAGGTAAATGAGCGGCTCTGCAGGATCGGCATAAGATATGACGGAAAGGTCAAGGTCCGACATCTTGCCCGTATCCTTTATGAAGAGATCGGGCCGGAAACGATCCGGAGACACCTGGAAAAGGACCTGGGCGCCCTGAGAATAGCGATTCACTATGGGTGCCACTATCTCAAGCCCTCGGAGATCTATGATGAGTTTGACAGCGTAGAAGACCCCTCTTCCATAGATACCCTGGTGGCACTGACCGGCGCAGAGGTGGTGGATTATCCAGGCAAGAAAAGGTGTTGCGGGGGCCCTGTGCTCCCGGTGGATGAAGAGGTCGCGCTATCGGTGGCAAAGGAGAAGCTTGACGACATCAAAGGGGCCGGTGCAGATGCCCTGTGCCTGGTTTGCCCATTCTGTTCGGTCATGTACGACGGCAATCAAAAGAGCATCGAGTCGGAATACGATACCATCTATGATCTGCCGGTTCTATATCTGACACAGATCCTTGGGCTGGCCATGGGGTTTGACAGGAAGGCCCTGGGTCTGAACATGAATGTGGTAAAGACCAAGGAGCTCCTGTCAAGAATGGGGCTATGAACTGTGCGGTTAAATTTCGGGTTTCCCCCGCTCAGAGAGGGGGGATCTCCGCCACAATTCCAGCGGACAAGTCCGACAGGTTTTGGGGCCTGGGATTTTACACTTTCCAGAATTCAAATTGCCGGAATCAACGACGTAACTTATAATACGTGATGCTCATCTGAATTGTTCTGAAAGGAGATCATCGATATGAATCATTCGGTTGAACCCTCGGTCTGGATAGAGTCAGTTATCAAAGACTTTATCGACCATTCCCCTGAAAACACCCTCAAGAACACCGACAACGATAAGGCCTTTGAGACACCTCTCATTGGCTTCTCACGGGGGGATGATCCGCTCTACGAGACATACAGGGACCACGTGGGCCCCTTTTACCTGACACCGTGGGAGATATTTTCGATTACATTCAGGGACTTTGGCGTAAGACCGGAGGAGCTTTCCGTCATAAGCTGGATTCTGCCTCAGACCGGGCCAACAAAGGCCGATAACCGAAAAGAGCACTTTTATCCCTCGGAGCGTTGGGCAAGGGCTCGCATATTTGGGGAGGAGGTCAATGAGAAGCTCCGAAAACATGTGGTGACGGTGTTCGAGGGGGAAGGGTACGCCGCTGTGGCACCCTCACTCACTCCGCAATTTAGCATGAGGATCTCTCCCAGGTACGGTCTTGCCTCTACCTGGTCGGAACGCCACGCAGCCTATGCAGCGGGACTCGGAACCTTCGGCCTCTGCGACGGCCTGATCACCCCCGTTGGTAAGGCGATGCGTGTGGGATCTGTCGTCGCCCGAATCCAAATCCCTCCCACACCCAGACCGTACAAGGATCACCATGAGTATTGCCTCTTTTTTACTCAGGGACTCTGCAAAAAATGTATCCCGCGATGCCCGGCAGGGGCCATCACCGAGGCGGGCAAAGACAAACCCACCTGTCTCAGGCATCTCTTCCCGGTCACCAGGGACTATGTCACATCCAAGTACGGATTTGACGGATATGGCTGTGGACTGTGTCAGACCGGGGTTCCGTGTGAGTCCAAGATACCCACCAAAAAGGATGTGGAAAAAGACGAACGCGACAAGACCGTATAAGCATCGGAAAGGGGAGTCGAACCGGGGGAGAGGACAAAATCAGATGGTGACCCATGGGTTGGTATATGTGAGAACGGCCGCGGGTGGGCTGTAGAAACGGGGAAGGCATCCCCCCTCCGGGCCGGGATGGGCACATCTTGAGGTGATTTCCCAAGCGCGGTCTCTGGAAAGAGGTTTGCCGGTGCCTGGTTTGCGGTACAGATTATCTTGCCGTGCTATCCGTAGAAATAGATTCCATATTCGGTCTTCTGCCCCAGCAAGGCATCAACCCTGTCTTGCACCTCGGCCCTTTCTTTGCTCGCTGCCCACGTCTTCCAGTCATCAACCGACTTCCATGTGCTGATCACCAGCCAGTCCTGAGGATCGTCGACGTTTCTCAAGGTTTCACCCGAGACATAACCGGCTTGAGCGATCGCCAGTGACCTGAGGTTTAATAAAAGGGGCAACAACTCCTTTTCCTTTCCCTCCGGGACCTTTCTCTTGACAATGATCTTTACAGACATGTTTTCTCCTCCTTTTGCCTGTTTTCATTGTATCAAGGAATCACGCATCTTAAAGGAGACCGCTCACCATCCACGGCCGGATGTTAAATAAT
Source organism: uncultured Desulfobacteraceae bacterium (assembly GCA_964639275.1). Classification (GTDB taxonomy): domain Bacteria; phylum Desulfobacterota; class DSM-4660; order Desulfatiglandales; family Desulfatiglandaceae; genus CAZXCQ01. Next base: position 8,946 of record CAZXCQ010000218.1, read on the forward strand.
TCGTAACACTTTAGCCATTTGAAACCCGGGGTATGGGGATTCCGTTTTTCGGGCGTATAACTCGCCCGTAAGAGAGCGTAAAGAAATCACGCGCCATAGGAAGAAATAGGGGGCAGCACTTCCAGGAAAGTCTTATGGTTTTTGGCAAAGTCGATCTCCGTGATTTCTTAACGCTCTCTAACGGTCTCAGACAGGCTTGTCTGCCTCAGGCAGGGATACACCCTTCAAAACGGAACCCCCATACCCCTGTCCCACTGCCAATTTTGCAGAAACCTAAATTGATACTATAATTCTTGTCTAAATATACGTCTTCTGGCCCACAAAATCAAGCTGGATGGAGCCCTCAACCGCTTTTGATGTCGTCGCAAAAAGTCGTCACCCTGTTGGAAAACGGGGGTCAGGGGTTTTGCAATTGACCCGATGTCTGTCTTTTGGGGTTGTTAGTGTTTTAGAGAAGGGGGTAGTCTGCGAAGAGCTGCCAGGAGCCGCTCCACATCCTCGTCGGCATTGTAGAGATGTGTCGAGATCCGCACACGGCCAACACCGGCATATCCTCCCCAGACCAGTATGCCCTGCCGGGCGAGCCAGGCGGTGACCTCATCTATGTGCGGTGTCATAAAGCAGATGTTGCCGGCCCTCTGCTCCGGATCACGCGGCGTCATCAGCTCGAATCCTAGTTCATTAAGCCCCTCCCATGCCAGGCCGCTCAGGCCCAGGACATGCTTTTCAATAAGGGGGACCCCGATTTTGAGGATGTGGTCAAGGGCATTTTCGAGCACATAAATGCTGACAAAGCCCGGATTCCCCATTTCAAAGCGGGCTGCCCCCGGCCGGGGGGTGTAGGTCGTGGGATCCTGCCAATCCGGTATGGATGCGGCCGTATGCCACCCCAGAAAGGGTGGGCTCAGGTCAGGCAGACGCTGCCGGTTCCAGTAGAAGATCGCCACACCGTGGATACCCAGCAGCCACTTATAGCAGCTCGCCACCAATATGTCGGCGTAACCTGCCTCTATCGGAATGACACCTGCCGCATGGGTTGAATCCACGCTGAGCAAGGCATTGGCCGAGCGGGCGATCTCCGACAGTTGCCTCACAGGCAGCCGTTGCCCCGTAAAATAGCTGACATCGCTGATAGCCACGACCCTGGTGCGGTCGTCTATGGCTTGCTCCAGATCTTTCAGAGACATAAACCAGTTTCGGTGGCGCACAACGCGGACTTCCACACCCTGGTCCCGGAGCAGGGTCCAGGGAAGGAGGTCGGATGGAAACTCCACATCGCAGACAACCACATTGTCGCCGGTGCGCCAGGATAAACCGTGAACCAAGAGGTTGATCCCTTCAGAACTGGTGGAGAGAAAGGCAATGTCTTCAGATCCAACCCCCAACAGCCGGGCCACCTTCTCCTTGCAGCGGCTGCAGGTCTCATCCATCCGCTCCCGGCTCGCTTCGCCCAGTGCCTTGTCTGCCATGAATCGCTCTATGACCTTCAGATGCGTTTTGAGCATGGGGGATTCACCCCCGGCACAGAGATGGACGATATCTTCCAGTCCGACAAAATCCGCTTTGGGTATCAACATCTTTGCCTCTCCACATCACAGGACAT